>PLBX01000479.1:0-462 GCA_003135495.1 Acidobacteriaceae bacterium
AGCGGCAATCCTGAAGATTACGAGTTACTGCGCAAGCAAGGGATCGACGTCAAAGGGAAGATCGTATTGGTCCGCTACTCGAATCCCTACAGTTATCGCGGATTCAAAGCTCTGACCGCGCAGAACGAAGGCGCTGCAGCGATACTCATTTATAGCGATCCCGCGGAAGATGGCTTCAAGAAAGGCAAAGCGTTTCCCGATGGTCCTTGGGGTCCAGAGAGCCACATTCAGCGCGGAGCCATCACTTACGACTTCATGGTTCCGGGCGATCCCCTCACGCCAGGCTGGGCCAGCGTTCCGGGTGCGAAGCGAATTCCTTTGAGCGAGGCCGTGTCGGTGCCGAAGATCATGGCCCTGCCGCTTTCATGGAAAGATGCAAAGCCTCTGCTGGAAAATATCGGCGGTCCAATCGCTCCTCCCGAGTGGCAAGGCGGTCTGCCGATCGAGTATCACCTCGGCGGT
>PLBX01000479.1:531-12621 GCA_003135495.1 Acidobacteriaceae bacterium
TCTGCAGTTGGGATGGCGAAGAAGTCGGCCTCACCGGCTCGACGGAATGGGGCGAGCAGTTCTCCGATGAACTAAAAAAGAAAGCCGTCGCATACATCAACGTGGATTCTTCGACGTCGGGACCGAACCTCGAAGGTAGCGCAGTGGCATCGCTCGCGCCGATGCTGGTCGAAACCACGCGCTCGCTGCAGGATCCGTCCGGCAAATCGTTGTACGAGGCGTGGAAAGAATCCGAAACTCGCAAAAAAACCGAAAGAAAAGAAGCCGGTGAAGTGACCGACTACACCCTTGCGGATACTCGCATCGGAAGCGGCTCCGACCATACCGTCTTTTTGAACTTCGTTGGAATGCCGGTGCTTGGCCTGGGCTTCGAAGGACCATATGGCGTCTACCACTCGATGTATGACGATTTTTATTGGATGAACCATTTTGGCGACCCCGGTTATCGTTACCACGTTCTCATGTCGCAACTCTGGGGTGTGCTCGCTCTCAGGCTGGCGAACGCTGATCTGCTTCCGTTCGACTTCGCCAATTACGCAAACAATATTCGCGACTTCGTTCACGATTTGAGCGCGGGCAGAAGCGAAGATATGCATCAACTCGATCTCACCCCTCTGCTGGATAGTGTCCAACAATTTGGAGACGCCGGAGTTCGCCTCGATCAAGCACTGTCGCGGGCATTGGCCGCCGGCACAATTTCCTCCGACCATGCTCTCTCCATTAATCAGGCGATGATGAAGGTCGAACGAAACTGGCTGAATCCAGAGGGCATCCCCGGGAGGCCATGGTTCAAGCACATGCTCTACGGCGCCCGCTACACCTACGCGCATTTGGAATTGCCGGGGCTAACCGAAGCGGTGGAAAAACAAGATTGGCCAACCGCCAAGCAACAGGCGGAACTGCTGCGCGCGGCACTGCTTGAGAATACAAAACTGCTGGAAGGTCTGAACGCCCAGCTTGGGAACGGAAAAAACTCCACCTCGAGTTTGCAAAATCAACTGGAAAAAATTCGCAGCACTTTTCCCGGTGACATGTCGGTCTACATGAAGAATCTCGCCAACGGGGACGAGATCGCCATCGATTCCGACAAAGTGTTTGAGACATTCAGCGTCATCAAACTGGCCATCGCCACCGAACTTATGCATCAGGTGGAAGCGGGCAAAATTTCGCTCTCTGATCGCATTCCCTTGACCGCCGCCAATGAAAGATTACCCTCAGGCGTGCTCTACGCCATGGATCCCGGCTTAACTCCTACCCTAAAAGACCTGCTTACGCTGATGATCATCATCAGCGACAACGAAGCCACCGACGCGCTCGGTGACAAGGTCGGTCGAGACAACGTAACCGCCTACGTACACAGCCTGGGCTTGGCGAACACTTCAATTCATTTCTCAGACTTGGATTGGGATCGCACCTGGCTGGGAACGCTGGATGCCGCTTTCAAGAATGCCAGCGGCGATCAGACTGTTAACTTTCCCTTCGATAAATACACCGGCCAACAAGTGCAGGAGGCTTTCGGCCACACAATTTACGATGCCGGCATTTATTTCGGTCACAGCACCACTCGCGATATTGGGCATCTGCTCGAGTTGATGGCTACCGGAAAACTCGTTTCCAAAAACGCCAGCGAACTAATTCTCGAAATTATGGAAAAGCAGCAAGTCAACGACCGCTTCCCGCGCTATCTCGAAAATGTCCGCATCGCGCACAAAACCGGCGACGGGCAACCGTTCATCGCCAATGACGCCGGAGTGCTGTGGGTAAATAATCAACCGATTGTCCTGGTTGTCTTCACCGGTCATCATCGAGGTACAACCGCCTCGCTGCACGATAGGATCGCGCGAGTAGCCGCAAATGTCGTGAAGCATTACGGCGGACAAGTTTCAGCCGATTTCAAAGAGTCGGCTCAGTAACAAATATATAAGCCGAGGCCGATCTATTGAGCTGGAAGCGAATTTCCTAAAGCGTGGTGCCCGGAGACGGAATCGAACCGTCACGTCCTATTACGGACCCGGGATTTTAAGTCCCGTGCGTCTGCCAGTTTCGCCATCCGGGCAATTCGTTGTAACCTACTGTACTATAAATACTTGTTGTGTTTTATTCGCACGCATGCTGAGGAATACAGACTCGCTCTCTCCGGCCTTCTCTCTCAGGAATTCCAGCGTCGCCTTCGCCGCAGAATTTAGTGTAACGTGACGCGTCTCACCATGCTTGCTCCGCGGGACTCTCAGAAGATCATGCTCCAAATCCACATTGCCCCAAATCGCGCCATACACCTCACTGCGCCGCATCCCCGTCGCCAGGGCGATCTCGAACTCTAACAGGTGATTCGGGAACACTCCTTGCTGATGACAGCCCGAAGGCGATCCTCTTTGGTTTCGCAGCCCTTCAGCTACTCCGTTTTGGTTCCTGTGGTTTGTACTGATTCAAATACCGAAGTGTGCCCTTTCGAACTGGGCGAAGGAGAACAACACGTCCAGTGTCAGTCGTCCCATCGAAGTCGTGGTATTGAATTGCGGGGTGACAGACGCGAATGAGACTCCGCGCGTGTCCAGAGACTCTATAATTTTCGCAAAGTCAGCAGGGTAAGCTAGCGACGCACAAAGCATAGGAGATATGCGCTGTTTTATTTGTCACTAGATTGTGAAGACATGTCAAATCTCATTTGAGTCGTGCGCGCCCTCTGTTTTAGTATGATTCGAGTCAGCCTCAAGTTCCGACGACAGCTGCGACTTGAGTCCCAGGGTCGCTTCTTCGAACTGGGCTTTAACCCGCGCAATCTGGACCAGCATGCTGTGCATTCGCTTGGGGCCGAGCAGCACTAGTCCCAGCAACATTACGAATACGATTTCTGCGCCGAAGCCCACAACTTAGTCTTTCGCCGGGCCAGGATCGCTGGCGAGTCCAATCGTTGAAGAGGCAGGTGTAACTTCTTCCGGTTTCATTGCAGCCTTGAAGCCGCGAATGCCTTCGCCGATTCCCTTGCCAAGCTCGGGAAGTTTCTTAGGTCCGAATACGAGCAATGCGATTCCGAAAATAACCAGTAAGTGCGCCGGTTGAAACAGTCCTTCAAACATAGTTGCTCCTTGTAATCCCGGAAATAAGTGTGGTAAGAACGCTGCAAAAACAAATGAGCTAGTAAAAATGCAGGCGCTAAGATCGGTGTTCCGACAAAGCGCCTGCCCAGACACCAGGAGAGAGCTTCTAACAATTAAAAGCCGCGTCGGACGGAATCGGCCTCCTGCGCGAGCTGAGTTACCAGGCTAAAGAACGCCGGGGACTGGCCAAGGAACAACAGGTCTTCCGTAAAAGCTTTGATGGTGGCGACGGCCCCGCCGTTCTTCGTCGATGTAGGCCGGATAACCGAGCATTGCGGCAAACTCTTGCTGATAAATTCGCAGGGCTCTGCCAGAATCAGGTTCGTCTGATCGAGTTCCGAGTGGAGCGCATTAAGATCGGGGAAGGTTAGACCGGTTTCTGGATCGGTCACTCCGGCCAAAGGTTGAGAAACCGCATTGCCGGCCTTGTCATGCCAGAGACCGAAGTGATCGATCTCAACGCCGCCAATACTGATCAATATCCGCAGGACTTCCGCAGAGTTTGCCTTAAAGGCCAGGGTTGGATACAGACTCGCACCACCCTGCTCGATGAACGCAAAATGAAATCCCGCGGTGTTTGCGATCGCTTGCATTCGGGACTGTTGCGCGTTCGCAGGAGGAACCGGTTGCGGCTGGCCAGGCGGCGTATCGTCGTCGCTCACTGGTATGGCAGGCTGGTTCTCGATGACGAAGGGCCCTTTCAGTTTCGTTCCGAAATCGGGGTTTTGCGTGCTGCGATACCGTGTATACCAACTTAGGTCGACGTTGAGCCGTAACAGATTTGTAAGTCGTCCTGTATTCAGGGCACCAGTCGCTTGACTGCTCGGCAAGGTTCGAAACGCATCCAGATCGACCGGCGCTTCCCCCTTTGAGATCAGGTAAGCATTCAGGAACGCTGCGTGGCTCAGCTCATCGTCGGTGTTATCGCTGATGTATTGAGCCATATCGCCATCAAGGTTGCTAAGCGCCGCGATGTACGCCGCATTTCCTCCGCGCACTCCACCTAATTCGTTGTATTGCTGCCACAGATCAGCTTCTATCAGTTCTGCTGCCGCCGCGAACCGCAACAGGGCTGCATCGCCTTTGGAAAGCTTGCCTGAGCTTGTACTCGTTTGCCCGTGCGCCTCAGTGCTCAACAGCGCTCCGGCTGACAAGGTCGCGCCAGCTATTCCAAGGCCCTTAAGAAATGATCGACGCTTTACGACACCCTGCCAGTGACGCTGCACGCCGTCGTCAGTGGAAGAGCTGGTTGCTTCAGATAAGTTTGTCTCGGATGTAACCGCAGATAGACCGGTCTTTTCTTTCATAGTTTGCGCTCCAATTTATTGCCTCGGATTTGTGAATAGCGTTACTGTCCGTTAGACGCGGCGACTGACACCGAGATACGCACAAGATGTCATTTAATTGTCAACTCTTCCACCCGGCTCCATAACGCGTCGCAGCCATCATGACCATGTCGTAACTAGCGAGTATGCCGGAGTACGGCTTAAGCATTGCTGATATCCTTCCCTTCTTTCAGGAATAACCGTTCCAGATGACTAGAACTAGCGAAGACCGCCTTTATTTCCTTACTTCCGTTGACAGTTGTCGGGGACAGCGCTTCTTTTCAGGCGAAATAATTATCCAGCCGCCATCACTAGCGGAATGGCCCAACATACCACGCACAGTAAGTCGCAAATCCGCTAAGCAGAACTATTTGCCAAAGTGCCAATTCGACCCGCATCCATCGCGTCCAATTGTTAAACCGCAGCCGAGGGGGGAGAATCTTTGTGCCGGCCACGATAACGATATAGAGCCCGAGCACTTCGGCGGTGATTCCCACAACCGCATGTATTATCGCCGCTTCGTAATACCACTTATGCAGGATCTTAGACGGCGCCGGAGCTATCTGTTGTCGAAATGAAGGCCACATCACCAGCGCAATCATCAACAAATTCAAACCGACCACCGAGGTTTGGCAGATGCCATGCGCTCTGTAGCATTTTCGTTTAGCTAGAACAGTCCCTGCGAGCAGCGCTACTCCCATAACGAGCTGTATGACAAGGTTAAGATCTGCGCCGAAGCTGGCTGCGGTGCCGAGAAAACCCTTCATTGAAAGAAAAGACAGCACAGATAATCATTCGCTCCGTAAAATGCCATGGTGCCTTCAGCTACCTCGGTGCGCCCTAACAACGTGCTCTCGTAGTCAATCATCGAATGTTCCTTTAAGGAAATTATTGCTTCTGACAACCGCTACTAAGGAAGGACCCTGGCAGCGCATACCAAAGTTTGCGCTGCCAGGGCGGGGGAGGGATTAGTTGACGGTGATGGTTATCGCAGAGGAGTGAACCAGTGCGCCGGAAGTGCCCGTGACCATCATGGTGACTTGAGATCCGGTGGTTTGTCCTTTCGAACTGCTACCGCATCCAAGGGCCAATAGTGATACGAGAAATACCAAACCGAGTGCGCTCGTCCAGAGAACCTTCTTACTATTAAGTGGTTTTCGCTTGCGAGTTATTAGAAGAGTTCCGAACACAGCTAACCCGGGAAACAGCACCATGGCGTGAGGCGCTAGATAGCCTCCACCGCCCGGCGGCGGAGTAGACGCAGCAGAAATGGTTAAGGTGGAGGATGCCGCGCTTGATCCAGGAGCGATCGTCGCAGGATTGAAAGCACAAGTTAGACCCGCGGCTGCTGAACAGCTCAGGGAAATCTGACCGTTGAATCCTCCCACGGCACTGGAGTTGATGGTCAGGCTGGCCGCCCCGCCAGCTGGCAGCGTCGCGCTTTGTGCCGAAAGATTCAGAGAAAAGTCAGCGCCGGTAACAGCGGCTGCGGGAACGATGCTGGCGAATGCTGCAGTGGTGTTGCCTCCAGCCGGGAAATTGGGTTGGTTGCCGCCTCCGGCTGTGAGGTAAAGCGTGCCGGGGTCACCCGAGGGACCGCCTTCGCCCAACGCCATGTCCCACAATCCGGGATTCACCAGGACATGGTTTGAAGAGTCCGTAAGCTGACCGAGGAATTTTCCTGTCGTATCAAAGGCGTTGATCGTGCTATCGCCAAAGTTTCCAATAAGGATCGCGTTGGCGAAAGTTCCGAAGGTCGCAGGTGCGGCTAATACGCCCCACGGCGCGTTAAGTTGTCCGCCGGCAGCTACAAAGGTGCTCACGAAATTGCCGTTCGAGTCGAAGATATCGACTTGTCCTAACCCGGCGCCGGGCTGTGCATCGTGCTTAGCAGCATCTTGCATGGCATAGGCAACATAGATCTGGCTGCCGATAACGTGGATGCCGTGAGGCGCGTACCCGGCGGGAAGGTGTGGATCGGTGAACGAACCACTTAGCGAAGTGGGAGTGAAGTTGCGATCGTAAACGTCAACTTTTCCGCTGTTAACATTCGCCGCCAATAGAAATGTGCTGTTGAGTAACGCGAGGCCCTTATAGACGGCGCCACTGGCCGAGTTATCGTAGGCTACTACAGCGCTGCTGGCACCGGTCCAATTAGCGATGATGCCATCTTCAGTGTCAAAAATAAACGAGCCGCCGCTAAAGTAAGTTCCGTTGCCGTTGGACACAGTTCCAGTGGGGCAGCCGGGGCTGCAATTGCCGTTCGGATTTTTTGTGGCGCCGGGGATAGTTACGACCAAAGAATTCTTGGTTCCTTGGGCATCATAGAGTGTGGAAGTGCCGCTGTTGTTGTTTGCGATCCAGAAATCTTGTCCGGTAAGGATCGAAATACCCCATGGGTTCAAGAGTTGAGGGTCGGTGGTTGTGGCGACTCCGGTGGTATTCGAGACCAGATTGGTCTGGGAATAGCCGGACTGCTGGGCGAACATCACCGACGGAATCGCCAGTGTCATGAGTAGCCCAAGTAATGATAGTTGTGTTTTCACATTATCCTCCAAGATTCGTTATTGTTTGTGGCTGTTAGGTATTTGTTAGTGCGCTAGTACTTTGTACTTATGACTCATGCACGTTAGACACTACCCCTGAGATAGGAGATACATGATGGATGTCATTTGCTTGTCACTTATTTGTCGGACGTTATTAACAGTGCTGATCGGCTAGTTTCGAGCTATCGAAGCAAGGGCGTCCCTATCGGTCGGCCGCAGCAGCTCGACGTGCGCTATTAGCGTAATTGGTTATGTAGCGCGAGGAGCGGCGGTTAAAGCTGCCTGTGCGCTCTCGTCAGCATTTATCGGCATGCCTGAGACCCGAGTAATTCAGGCTCCCGGCAATCATGCCAAGAAGTTGGTCTGTAGGCTTGCCTGAGGGAACCAACAATTCTCGTTCGGATCCCGGCCGCTTGCTGAAATACTTGTTCAGGCCTTCTCGAAGCTGCATCCGAACTCGCCACAGCCGCGCCTTCACCGCTGCTTGACTTAGATTAAGCGCTTCGGCGGTCTGTTCTATCGTAAGTCCTTCAATATCGCGCAAGACAAAGACCCGCTGCAGGATCGGACGCAATCCTTCGAGAGTTTTGATTAGGATGTCCCGTAACTCCGACGCCCAATATAATTGTTCGGGATTGGGAGCCCAATCGGTGACTTCGATGGGAAGTATATCTCCGTTTGATTGGAAATCGTCATCCAGCGATACTTCTTTCCCTCCACGCTGCTTCCGCAGCTTCATGAGCGACTGGTTGACGGTGATGCGGATCAGCCAGGTCGAGAACTGGCAATCCTCTCGAAATTGACCAAGGTGCTGAAATGCTTTCATGAAGGCTTCTTGAACTGCGTCCTGCGAGTCTTCTCTGTTGTGCGTGACGCTTTGAGCAATCCGTAGAAGCTTGCGGTCGTATCGCTTTACGAGTTGCTCGAAAGCGCCAACATCACCATTTTTACAAGCGTGAACGAGATCCAGATCATCGCTTGCTGTAGTTGCCGCCTCGGATTGTGCGGTGTTAAGAGTCATATCGTCGCCGTTGCTTTTTGCTGTGTGACTCCCAAGAGTTACTGAACTACAACCTTGCCCGTCATCTTGGGATGGATGGAGCAGTAATAGGCATAAGTTCCCCGCTTATCGAACTTGAACGAGAACTTTTCGTCGGTGTCCTGTACCTTGGACTTAAACACTCCATCCGTACTCACCACTGTATGAGGAATGTCGTCGCGGTTAGTCCAGGTAACTGTTGTTCCGGTGGGTACCGTAATGGCCTGTGGCCCAAAAACGAAGTTATCAATTTGTACTGCGGCACTTCCGGGAGCTGGCATATCAGCAGCCGTGAGGCTTCGTGATCGGCGAACAAAAGCAGGGCCACGATCATGATTGGGGTTGCCACGCTTGCGATCCATACATTTGTCTTAGTCATTGTCTGTTTCCTCTCTCGCGCTCGTAATAGTGTGATTAGTGTGTGTATTGGCCACCCTTGTTACGGGTGGCCAATGGTTGTTATATGCCGCCGGCATTTGCCGTGGCCGAAGAGCCTGCACCAAGTGGCGAATCGACAACCGCGAGGCTGCGACCGCTTACCAGGTAATTTACGTCGGTGATACCCAACATCTGCTGTAACTGGTCAGCGGGCACCTTCATCGGCCCGGCTGAAGGAGCTGTTCCTGGCGCGGGTTGGGGGAAGGCCGTGGACATTGCTGTGTGAAATGAAACCTTGCCTTCGACTTTCTGCATGATCTGGTGAATATGTCCATTCAACACCGTCACCGAACCGAAGCGTTTTACGTAAGACAAAGCTTGTGCGCTGTCATCAGTGCCCCAACCCCAATCGGGATAGATTGTCCAAAGCGGGATGTGCGCGAAGAGCACAATTGGAGTGCTGGCCGAGCGGCCTCTGAGATCATCTTCCAGCCACTCCAATTGTTCGTGGCCGAGTGAACCCATGCCGCCGGCTTTCAAGTTGGCAACATTTACCAGGCCTACAAAATGCACACCCTTCTGATCGAAGCTGTACCACCCAGTACCCTTGGTGCCCTTGCCGTAGCGTTGCAGGAATTGCTCGCCGTTGTCGCTCAGCATGTCGTGCTCGCCGGGGACGAAGTAAATCTGTTTGGCGGAAGCTCCCTTCAAAACCTGGTCGAGCGTATCGAACTCACTCGGCTTCGAAAGCTGACTTAGATCGCCGGTATGAATAATGAAGTCCGGTTTCTGCGGCATGGCGTTGATCTTGTTGATTGCAGTTTGTAGCGTCGCCGTGACATCCGGATTAGCCGGCTTGTTAAAACCGATGTGACTATCGCTAATCTGCACAAAAGTGAAGTCCGCACCTTTGACCGCAGTTTTATCAACGCTCTTGGCGAATGCCCGGGATACCGGGACGCCACCGCTCATGGTCCAGACCAGGCCGGTGCCTGCCCAAGCCATGCACTTCAGAAAACCTCGACGATCGACGCCGTCGTCGTTGAGATCCTGCAAATTCTGATCGATGAGATCTTGTTTCTTGTGTGGCATCTGCCCTCCGTAATTTATGACGTTCTGAGTTACTAACTGGACCGGGTGGTTTTTATTCCTGGTACCATCATCCAATAACTGCATTAGACGGCGGTCCCAGTTGTGATAACTCAACATTGCAGTGTTTATCCCTGTTTTCTGCTCTGGTCTGTGAACGTCTGTTCGAAGCTAGCGGGCACTATGAGAAGGTATCTGGGCGAGTCTGCGCGGTTGTCACGAAGATGTAATTGCTGTGTAGATTTCCGTGTAGTTGTATTTTCCGGCTTTTATCCTTGTCCGTTTACGCCGCTCAGGAAGCCACCCAAATGCCCGGTCAGCGCGATGATCCCTACCCCTAGAACTTCGAGCGCCAACCGATAACTCGGCAAGAGTGTGGTGTGTCGCCGAGCGCGGAAATGCACCAACCAGACCAAACAGATGAGTATGCTAGAGAGGCACGCAAGCATAAGATGGAGCAACAGTATGCCTTTTATTTTCTGCCCCTCTAGTTGTAACTGCCACGCGAGCAGTCCGGTGGCGAGAACTGGAATTGTTGAAGCAGCCGCCGCTAATAGGTTGTAATACGCCGCATCTGCCAACCCCTGGCGTTTTGTCCACTGCGATAGCAAGTCGAAGAAGACTGCTGAAATAAAAAGCGCAATTGGAAAATGAATGAGCACTACGTGTTGTGCGTGCTTCGCTAAGAACACTGTTCTGAGATCGAAAGGATTTGTTATTACCATTTGTCTGCTCCCTTTTTACTTGCGTTACTACTTGCGCGAAGGCTTCCTCTGTTAGCCGGTCGCCTCCGCGGCCTTTACTGCGTGTGCTGCTTTTGGCATCACTCATCCTCCATAGCTGTCCGACGAATCACTCTGGTCTTGCTGGCGATCCCCTGGCTTCGAGACCACCCATAGTCCTTCGCCGTTCAAGACGTAAACAAAATTCCGTTCGTCCTGGAGCCACTTGACCACTCCCGAGAATTTCTGGACTACCTGAGGCGCAGCGGGATTCGACAAATCCCAAAACACAAGGTCCTCATTTGAGCTGACGCTGCGCATTACAGGAATGTCGTTTTCGGCAATGATCGCCAAATCGCCTGTAACATTCATCCTGCTGGACTGGGCCGGGTCGGGCCAGGGTGTAACTCCAACCGCTTTAGGATGTAATGGCTTTGTGACATCGATTACCGTGATGCCTTGATCCCTTGAATGCTGAACATAGAGGTAATACTTGTCATTCGCTTTTCTCTGCATTGCCATGTCAACTGCCGATAGCCCCGTCAACGACAAGTGGGCAACCACGTGCGCTTGATTGTTTGATTTTTTAGGTTTGTGGGCCTTGGCCGATACCCCGGTTGATACCATAAGCACCGTGATGAGAAGCGCTAAGGTCATCGAGTTGCTAGATATGCTGCTTGAAATTCTGTTCATGGTCCGCCTCCTGCAAAATTAGCTTCACCGCTGATAACAGTTTGGTCAGGTTTTTATTCCGAGATGACCGCGTAACTTTCTCAATTGAAATAGGTTTTCGAAGGGAATAAAGTTGCGGCTCAAATGTTTTACTATGTGGACGTGTCAGGAGCGGATCTTAAACCCGATTCGTTCGAAGAACTGGCTATGCCACTCTTCGATCAGTTGTTCAACTTCGCGCGATGGATGACGCAAAATCGCGAAGAGGCGGAAGATCTGGTGCAGGAGACATATACCAAGGCGTTGAAAGGCTTTTCATCGTTCCAGTTGGGGACTAATTTCCGGGCGTGGATGTATCGCATCTTACGCAATACGTTCTTGACCTCGCGGACTGGATTGAAAGTGACGATGACGGTGCCGCTCGATACCGAGGAGGGTGGACCCGAGTTTGCAATTGAGAGTGACACGCCGGAAACGCTCATGTTTGAGCGCTCGAACCGCGAGCTGCTGCAAGGCGCAATGGATGAACTACCAGTCAATTTTCGGGAGATTCTCCTTTTATGTGTGGTGGAGGAGATGTCGTATCAGGAAATCGCCGAAACACTTTCCGTTCCTATCGGCACAGTGATGTCTCGATTATCGCGTGCGCGGCGGGCCTTGCGCGACAGGCTGCGCGCGCCGTTGCAAAAATCGGAAACTGCCGGAATCGCAAAAGGAACAGTTGCAAAGGGGACGAATCATGGTTTGTGAGGGGTGGAAGGAAAAACTCGATACCTACCTCGACGGCGAGGTTCCGGAACGGGAGATGCGCAGCTTTGACGCGCACGTGCGTAACTGTCCCTCATGCGCAGCGGATGCCCTGGGGCGCGTGCAGATGAAGCGTGCGATTCAAGTTGCTGGAAAACGTTTTACTCCGAGTGCTGAGTTCCGGCAGCAAATGCAGCAACGCATGGCAACCAAGCCAAAGCGCAGTTTGAGTTTTGGATGGATGCTGGCGGCGGCTGCGGCAGTGATTCTGGCCGCCGCGGTATTGACGACATCCTATATGGGAGTGCGCTCTGACAGGGGGTTGGCGGCGAATCAGGAGTCGGCGAACCGGGATCACGTTCTCAGCGAGATTGCAGATTTGCACGTGGAGACGCTCGCGAGTTCATCGCCGGTTGATGTTGTCTCCACTGATCGGCACACGGTAAAGCCGTGGTTCCAGGGAAAGATTCCCTT
>PLBX01000160.1 GCA_003135495.1 Acidobacteriaceae bacterium
TCGCGCACGCGGCACCGCACCGCGGTTCGTAAAGATGGAAAGATTCTGGGTGGAGAAATTGAGTTCACGATCGATGGGGGAGCGTATGCCACGCTATCGTCGGTCGTTCTTTCGCGCGGGACGATTCATGCCGGCGGACCCTACGAGTGGCCGAACATTCGTATCCGGTCAAAGGCGGTAGCGACAAATGCGCCGCCGCACGGGGCGTTTCGTGGGTTCGGAGCTCCGCAGAGCCTGTTCGCGATGGAACGGCACATGGATCGAATTGCTCAGGTTGCCGACCTCTCTCCGGTCGAGGTTCGGCGGCGCAATTTTCTTAAACCGGGCCAATCCACGACCACGGAACAAGTGGTGCGAGAGGAGATTGATCTTGAGAAGTTGCTGGAGCGCGCGTTGCAACTTTCAGACTATGCGAATAAGAAAGCCCGCTTTGCTCGGGAGAATGAAGCAGGCCAAATAAAAAGAGGGGTTGGCATTGCCGCCTTTCTTCACGGTGCAGGATTTACTGGTTCCGGGGAGCGCTATCTGGCGTCGGTGGTGGGAGTGGAAGGCTGCATTGACGGCACGGTGCGCCTGCTGGTTTCGAGCACGGAATTTGGACAAGGGACGAATACGGTGCTTTGCCAGATCGCGGCTGAAGTACTGGAATTGCCGTACGAAAATGTACATATTGCGCAACCGGATACGGCGCAAGTTCCAAACAGCGGGCCGACGGTGGCTTCGCGAACGGCGATGGTCGTGGGAAATCTAGTGCGATCCGCCGCATTGGGAATTAAACAGACGCTGATTGCCGGCGGGAAGTTAAGCACTCCGTACTCAGCGGAAGAATTTGGCGACGCTTGCAGGAAGTACGTCGCCGAGCATGGTCAACTGCGTTCGTTCGCGCGGTATGATCCGCCGCCCAATGTATTTTGGGATGATGAGAATTACCGGGGCGAAGCCTATGCTGCGTACGCTTGGGCAGTTTATGTGGCGGAAGTCGCAGTTGATTTGTCGACGTACTCGGTGACGGTGGAAGATTTTGTGGCGCTGCAGGAGGTTGGGAAAGTGCTGCACCCGTTGCTGGCAAAGGGCCAAATCGTGGGCGGCGTGGCCCAGGGAATCGGATTTGCGTTGTACGAAAAAGTCGTCTGGCAAAATGGACGCATGCAGAACGGTCAGATGACGAATTACATTATGCCGACTTCGGCGGACATGCCTTCGATCCGCGTTTATTTTGAGGAAATGGGCAACGTTCATGGGGCGTACGGCGCGAAGGGAATTGGAGAACTGCCGATGGATGGTCCGGCGCCCGCTATTGTTAACGCGACCGTCGATGCAATGGGAATTGAATTCGATTTCGTTCCGCTGATGCCAGAAGATATTTTCGAAGCAGTATCGCAAACTTTCGCCCCTGCTGGAGAGCGATGAATCATTCCTCCGAGCACGGCGGCCGATGCAAACTTTCATTCAACGTTAATGGCAAGAGCGTGGAGGTTTGTGTTTTTCCGATGGAAAGATTGCTGGACGTTCTGCGGCATGAACTTGAATTAACGGGAACCAAAGAAGGTTGCGGAGAAGGGGAATGCGGATCTTGCGCGGTCCTGATGAATGGGGTGTTGGTGAATAGCTGTTTGATTCCGGCGCTTCAGGCAGCGGATTCGAATGTTACTACCATTGAAGGATTGGCGGATGGTCCGCGATTAAGCGCGCTGCAGAAAGCGTTTCTGGACTGCGGCGGGGCGCAATGCGGCATTTGCACTCCTGGAATGATTCTTGCGAGCCAGCAGCTTCTAGATAAAAATCCTTCGCCGGGCACAGATGAGATCCGCGAGGCTTTGGCGGGCAATTTATGCCGCTGCACGGGATATATGCAGATCGTGGAGGGGGTGGCGCAAGCGGCGCGGGTCAAATCATGACAATCAAGGGTGAGGTATGAGATCCGATCCGGCTGATTACCGATTCGTGGCGCCGGGCAATTTGCAGGGCGTGATGTCTCTTTTGGCAGAGCAACCGGGCGAGTGGCTGCCGATTGCGGGCGGCACCGATGTGATGGTGCAGTACGCGGCCGGAAAACTTAATGGGCGGAATCTGGTAAGCATCTGGAATTTGCCCGAGCTTCAAGGTGTGCAAGTTTTGGCGGAGGAGATCAGAGTAGGCGCGGGATGCACTTACACCGAGATCCGGAAGCATGAAATTGTGGGGCGAGAATTTCCGTTGCTCGCACGCGCGGCGAGTTGGACTGGAGGAATCGCAAATCAGAATCGGGGAACGCTGGGAGGAAATATTGTTAACGCTTCTCCAGCGGCCGATTCCCTGCCGGCGTTGCTAGCTTACGACGCTGAATTAATTTTGGTTTCCGTGAGAGGAGAGCGGCGAGTGCCCTACGGGGGCTTCCACAGCGGTTATAAGAAGATGGATCTGGCGCCGTACGAGCTGATTCGAGCCATCTGCATTCCGCGCGTTTCTTCGGACTATTTTCAGTACACGCGAAAGGTGGGAGCACGCAAGGCGCAAGCGATCTCGAAGGTGTGCGTGGCCGGGCTGGGCAAACTTCGCGCGGGAACGAATGGTAATGTGATTGACGAAGTGCGAGTTGCGCTCGGGAGCGTGGCTCCGATTCCGCTGCGACTGACGGAGTTGGAACGGGCAGTTAAGGGAAGAGCCATCGATGCGGAGCTTTTGCAATTTGCAAAGCGGAATACGATGGCGGCGATTCAGCCGATTGACGACATTCGATCTACGGCGAAATATAGGTCGGTGGTGGCCGGGAATCTGGTTGCGGAATTTTTCGAACAGCTGCGCATGCCCACACATTCGCAAGGAACGCGAATGTGTGGGGCACCCGGCTTGGTTGACGTTCTTGCCCGTTGGAATGTTGTTGACGCTGCAACTGCAGCGAATGAGATACTGCCGTGCTGTGGTTCACGGGCTTGGGCGGCGGCGATGGCGGCACGGAGACCACTGGCGGCTGAAGCGGATGTTTTGGCAACTTCGGATGAGATCTGGCATAGCCCAAGTGAAGCAGAGTGGTTAGAGGCTTTTCGGAGCCATCCTCGAATTGGTGATACTGGAATTGGTGATTCTGGTAAGAGTGGCGCGCGAGATCTGGATGGGAAGACTGTGAAGGCGGTTGGGTGGTCGGAGCAGGAGCAGCGGAAGGTCGCAGACGCGGCCGCTTTGACGAAACTTGCGCTGGCCGACGGCAATCGTGAATATGAGCGTCGTTTCAATCGAATTTTTATTGTGTGCGCGACGGGAAAGTCGCCGGAAGAAATTCTATTCATTTTGAATCGCCGGTTGAACAATGATGAGGCAAGCGAACTTCAGGAAGCCTGGGAACAGCAAAGGCAGATCACGCACATACGTTTAAGAAAGTGGCTGCAGTCACAATGAGCATTTCGACTCACGTTCTCGACACCGCACAAGGGCAGCCAGCAGCGGAGGTTCCGGTGCGACTGGAGCGACGGGAAGCGAGCGGCAATTGGGAGCTGGTGGGTTCAGGACGCACGGATCGTGACGGCCGATGTACGAAGCTATTACCTGACGGGGAAGCGCTCGCGACGGGGAGCTATCGTTTGAGTTTCGATACGGCTGCCTATTTTCGTAGACGAAATGTGGAAGGACTCTATCCGTCGGTGGAGATTGCGTTTGAGGTTCGAAGTGGAGATAAGCGTTTTCATCTTCCGCTGCTGCTGAGCCCGAACGGCTATACGACGTATCGAGGAAGCTGAGCATGATCGCCATCGCGGAAAATGAGTACGGGAAATCGCGGGTCCGGCTGGTGAAGGTGAAGCGGAAGGACGGGTGGCATGACCTACGGGAGTGGACCGTCGAGGTTTTACTGCAGGGGGATTTCGATTCTTGCTTCGTGGAAGGGGACAACAGCAAGATTCTTCCGACCGATACGATGAAGAATACGGTTTACTCGCTGGCTAGAAATTCTTCGGCGGAAGCGATGGAGGATTTTGCTAAAGAGCTGATTGAATTTTTACTGCAGCGAAATCCGCAAGTTTCGGCGGCTGAAGTTTCGGTTTCCGATAAAGCGTGGGAGCATCTTGCAACCAGGGGCAAAGCGCATCCAACTACATTCGTTGAAACAAGTAGTGAACATCAGACGACAACGGTGAGGAAGGACGAAACGGGCGAGTTCGCTGTGAGTGGCGGTTTGGAGGGCCTGATTCTGATGAAAACCTCTGGATCTGCGTTCGAAGGATACATACAGGATTCGCTGACGACATTGCAGCCGGCGAAAGATCGACTGCTGGGCACGGCTCTGAGTGCAAATTGGAAATATTCTCGAGCTGACCTGGCCTTCAATTTGTTGCGCGGCAAAGTTCGTGACACATTGGTGAAAGTTTTCGCTGAGCACGAGAGCAAATCGGTGCAGCATACTCTGTACGCTATGGGCAAAGCGGTGTTGGAAGAGATTACTGAGATCGAGGACATCGAATTATCGATGCCGAATAAGCACTGTCTGCTGGTAGATCTTTCGCGCTTTGGACAGGACAATCCTAATGAGATTTTTGTGCCTGTGGACGAACCGCATGGGAGCATACGGGCACGGCTTCAACGGCAGGGATGAAGCGGATTCTTTTTTGCAGGTAGAGGGAGTCAAAATTTTTACCACAGGGGACACAAAGGGAGCACAGGGGATCACAGGGCTTTGGCAAATGTGTCCGGGGACAAGTGTCCGAGGAGAAGAGTGGCAACGGACGTTTCAATCTGCTTAAGCACTGCACGTTATGCATGATTACGAAGTGTTGGCGCGCGAGGTTATGGCGCGTTGCGAGACGCTTGCCCGCTTCAGTGAAAATGCTGGCGGGATCCGGCGTACATTTTTGTCGCCGCCCATGCGTGATTGTCACCGCGAGATTACCAACTGGGTTGCGCCGCTTGGTTGCAAATCGAAAGTGGATGCCGCGGGGAATTTGCGGATTAGGTATCCGGGGACGGGAGTGAATGGCCGTACGTTGAGTCTTCTCGTCGGATCGCATTTGGATACCGTTCCGAATGCTGGGGCGTATGACGGTGTTTTAGGAGTAGTCATTTCTGTTGCGCTGCTTCGTGCAATTGATGGTCGAAGATTTCCGTTTGCAATCGAAGTGGTCGGTTTTTCTGAAGAAGAGGGCATACGCTTTGGCATTCCATTTATCGGGAGCCGCGCAATGGCGGGGACGCTTGATGAAGAGGTTTTAGAGCGGCGGGATGCAGATGGAATTTCGGTGCGGGAAGCAATCGCAGATTTCGGACTGAATCCGGCGGAAATTTCCAGCATGGCTCTCCGCGAGGACGAAAATGCAATCGGCTACTTAGAGTTCCACATTGAGCAAGGACCGGTCCTTGAAAATAGCGACCGATCTTTGGGAGTAGTAGAAGCAATTGCGGGCCAAAGCCGCCTTAAATTCATATTCATTGGGCGAGCGAATCATGCGGGGACGACGCCGATGAATCTTCGCCACGATGCGGTGGCCGCCGCTGCGGAGTGGATCGGTGCTGTGGAACGCCGCGCGAAAAGTGTTCCCGACCTGGTGGCAACCGTGGGCGCGATTCAGGCGAAACCCGGTGTGGGCAACGTGATTGCAGGGGAAGCGGAATTGAGTCTTGACGTGCGGCATCGGGATGACGAAACGCGAAAGGCTGCGGTCGAGTATTTGGTGGATCAGGCAAAACATATTGCGAAGAGCCGTGGGCTAGAAGTGCAGATCCTTGAACTCGTGAACCAGCAGGCTGTAGCAATGGATTCGTTTCTGTCGGGGCAAATCGCGGAGGCCATGCAGAAGGCGGGGTGTGAGCCGTACCGGATGGTGAGCGGAGCCGGGCACGACGCGATGATCATGGCGACAAAGATTCCCTCGGCCATGATTTTCTTGCGGACACCGGGCGGGATCAGCCATGATCCAGCGGAATCAGTGCGAGTGGAAGATATAGCGAAGGCGATTGAATGCGGCGTGCAGTTACTTGACCAGCTTGCCGCTTCATCGAAGTTTTTATCTTTTATGCCGAGGACATAGAGTGCATCGTTTAGGCCACACGCGCAGTTCGCAACAAACGAGTCATGTTTTACTGACGCCGGACACGTTTGTTCGCATTACTCTACCTGGAATGAAGGGCTGCTCGGCAATCGTGCACACATCTCCCGCGATGGGCGCTGGTTTTGCCCAGTACGTAGCGGAGTTTGAAGTAGGCGGTGAACTGGGCGGAACGAATGCGCAGCGATTTATTTTTGTGATGGAGGGGGCGGTCAAATTGGAGACCGACGACGGGCGTCACGAACTCCGCACGCGTGGTTATGCTTACGTCCCTCAAGGATTCAAGCACCGGATTACAGCGGCAGAAAGTAGCCGGGTTGCGGTGATCGAAAAAATGTNNTACGAGCCGGTGTCTACGGCCGCACCTCCGCAATTGATTGTGTCTCGCGAGGATGAGGTTAGCTCGCATCCGCTCGGCGATGATCCTGATTTGCAGGTCAAGTGTTTGTTGCCGGACGAGATGAGTTTTGACTTTGCCGTTAATACGATGGTGTATCAGCCGGGCTCCGCGCTGAGCATGGTGGAAATGCATGTTATGGAACACGGGCTCATGATGCTTGAAGGAGGCGGAATTTATCGCCTCGGCGATTCGTGGTATCCGGTNNGGCGGGAGATTTTATCTGGATGGCGCCCTGGTGCCCGCAATGGTTCGGCGCGCTTGGAAAAGTTCCCGCGAAATATCTCATTTATAAAAATTGGAACCGGAATCCTCTTGCAGGCCCGCACGTCGCTGTGGGCCCAAATCCCGGCAAGCAACGATGAGACTCGAAGTTGACGGAACCCGATTGGTATCTGAGATAGAAGCGCTCGCGACAATTTCAGATGCCGAGCCTCCCGCAGTTACTCGAATTGTTTTTTCTCCAACTGATTTAAAAGCGCGTGGCTGGCTGAAAGCGCGCTGCGAGGAGTGTGGCCTGGTGGTGCGCGATGATGCCATCGGAAATGTTTTTGCGCGATGGACGGGATCTGATCCGGCGGCTCCGGCGATTGGCACCGGTTCTCATATAGATGCCATTCCAAATGCAGGAAAGTATGACGGAGTGGTCGGAGTTTTGGGAGGGTTGGAAGCGATCCGCGCGCTGCAGCGAAGTGGATTTCGTCCTCGGCGTTCGATCGAATTGCTCATGTTTACATCCGAAGAGCCGACGCGATTTGGCATAGGGTGCATCGGTAGCCGAATGCTATCGGGAACATTGTCAGCAAAGGACGCGCGACGGCTGAAGGATAAGGATGGAGCGTCGATTGATGAAGTTCGCGCGAAGGTTGGGCTGGACGGGGATCTTGAAGCGATAAAGTTGCGGGACGGTTATTACGAGGCGTTCGTTGAGCTACATATTGAGCAGGGTCCGCAGCTGGAGAGCGAACGAATTCCGATTGGAGTTGTTACCGGGATTGCCGCACCGGCAAGTTTGCGGATTTTGATTGAAGGCTCGAGCGGCCACGCTGGCGGAGTATTGATGGCAGATCGGCGAGATGCGCTCTGTGCTGCGGCTGAATTAATTCTGGCAGTGGAGAATGCGGCGCGATCGAGTGGAGCGCGCGACACGGTGGCCACGGTTGGCATCTGCGAAGTTTTTCCTGGGGCGGTGAACAGCATTCCGAGCCGGGTACATCTTAGCGCCGATATTCGTGATACCGATCTGAAGCGGCGTGATCGAGCGATGGAGCAAATTGAAATAGCGAGTGAATCGATAGCGGAAGAACGGAAGGTTTCGATTCAAACAGAGTTGGTAAACGCCGATGCGCCGGCGGAGTGCGCGCCCGCTTTGGTAGAGGCTCTAGCTGAAGCGTGCAGGAAGCAACAGTTGAAATTTCTTCCAATGGTGAGTCGTGCTTATCATGATTCACTGTTCATGTCGCGCATTGCTCCCACGGCAATGCTTTTTATTCCCTGCCGGAACGGGTACAGCCATCGACCGGATGAATATGCATCTCCGGAGGATATAGTTCGGGGAACCTTGGTTCTGGCTGAAACTCTGGCGTCTCTTGCCAAGTGATTGTTATTGCCGCGAGTAAGCTGGCAAATTTGCCGACTTACGAATCCTTGCGTAGCCAGGCTTGATGACGGAGTAGATAAAATTACAGCGCTCCTTATAGGGCAGGAAAGCGCTTTTCATGGCGTTGATGGTGATCTTTTCGAAATCGTCGATGGTCAGGCCAAAAGTGTCGGCGGCTGCTTCGAATTCCTGGGTCATGCTGGTGCTGCTCATCAGGCGGTTGTCGGTGTTCAAGGTTACGCGAAATTTTTCCTGATAAAGAATCTTGAAAGGATGCTCGGCGAGACTGGGCGTTGCGCCCGTGTGGACATTACTGATCAGGCAAATTTCCAGGGGGATACGCTTATCGAGAACATATTGGGCGAGGTCGCCTAACTTGACGGCTTTGCCATCGACGACAGCGATGTCATCGATCAAACGCGTACCATGTCCGATGCGGTGAGCCCCGCAGTATTGAATTGCCTGCCAGATTGATTCTTTGCCGTAGCCTTCTCCGGCGTGAATGGTGATGTTGAAATTTTCACGCTGAATGTAGTGAAAGGCGGCGACATGTTTTTTGGGAGGATAGCCGCCTTCTTCTCCGGCAAGATCGAAACCAACAACTCCGCGGGCGCGGAAATCGACGGCAAGTTCCGCCATTTCTAGCGACACATCCATATTGCGCATGGCGCAGATGATTAATCCGGAGGCGATGCCGAAATCCTTGCGGCCGCGATCGAGTCCCTTTAAAACCGCGGAGACGACTTGCTGGTGAGTCAGTCCTTTTTGAGTATGGAAGAGGGGCGCGAAGCGAGTTTCGAAATACACGACGCCATCTTTGCTTAGGTCTTCGGCCTGTTCGTAGGCGACGCGATCGAGGGCCTCTTCGGTCTGCATGACCGCGATGGTGTGGGCAAAGCCTTCGAGATATTTGGCGAGGCTGCCTTGATTCGCGCCGCGGAAGAACCATTGCGCCAAGGCTTGGGGGTCGTCGGTGGGAAGGTCGGAGTAGCCGACTTCCTTTGCCAACGCAATAACGCTTTGGGGGCGCAGCACTCCGTCGAGATGCTCATGTAAGAGAACTTTGGGAAGACTTTTCAATAGCTGTTTATCGAGTTTCATGGGGAGACTCTTTTCTTACTGTAGCAGCGCTGAAGAAATTCGGGCGGATGGTCAGAGGCCGTGACTGGCCAGATTGCCGGGTATTGTACAATCCGACGCCAACACAACCTCGGGGATAATCGCCGACGCATGACGGAACCTGCAATGCTCGCCGCAACGCCGGACTTGACCACAACCGATTACGGATTGCGCCGGGGAATTTTATCTCCGATGGAAACGCTGGCGCAGTCGGTCTCGACGATGGCGCCAACGACTACGCCTGCGGCGACGATACCGCTCGTATGCGCTCTGGCGGGAAATGGTACGTGGCTGGCTTATGTACTCGCTACCGTTGCCATTCTGCTGGTCGCGTTGTGCATTGGCCGCTACGCGCGACATTCCGCATCTCCGGGATCGTTGTACACGTACGCTTCACTCACTTTGCCGCCGTGGCTGAGCGCGACGGTGGCGTGGAGTCTGCTGCTGGCATATGTGGCGACGGGATCAAGCGTGATTGGCGGGTTTTATCATTATGCGAATTTGTTGCTGCGCGATGCTACAGGACATGTCTACTCGACGGTGTTACTGGCCACGGTGGTTACGGGTATTTCGATTTGGATTGCTTACCGCGACGTGAAAATTTCGGCGCGGCTGATGTTGTGGATCGAGGCCGCGTCGGTGACGGTTATCGTGATCGTAGTGGTTTTGTTGCTTGCTCGTAATGGTTGGCACGTGGATTCGGAGCAGTTTCACGTCCACGGTATGACGGGTAGCGGGCTGCGGCTTGGGCTGGTGCTTGCGCTATTTAGTTTTGTTGGGTTCGAGAGCGCGACCACGCTGGGAGGGGAAGCTCGCAAACCGCTGGTGACGATACCGCGCGCGGTGATTCAAAGCGCCGTTCTCGCAGGATTGTTTTTTACTGTCTGTGCTTATGCGGAGGTCCTGGGGTTTCACATTGCGGGGCAGGATCTGGGCGCGAGTCAGGCTCCGATGTATGTGCTGGCGCGAGTCGGCGGAGTTCCGGCACTGGGATTGTTGATCGACATTGGCGCGTTGGTGAGCCTGTTTGCCGGGACGCTGGCGTGCATTACGGCGGCAGCGAGAGTGTTGATGCTGATGGCGCATGATGGGCTTGCCCATGATTTTCTGCGCATGACACACGTGCGAAATCGAACTCCGGGCCGCGCGGTGATTCTCACGGGGATTGCGGCAGTGCTGCCGGTGGCCATACTGGCGGCGCGAGGGGCGAGCGGGTTAGATGTCTACGGGTGGATGGGGTCGTTGGCGACTTATGGGTTCATCGTTGCGTATGCGCTGGTGTGCGCGGCCTTGCCGCGGTACTTGCGCTTGCACGGAGTGCATCGCGGAGGACGGATTGTTCCGGGGCTTGCAGCCATGGCTATGTTGCTGGCGCTTGTGGGGAATTTATATCCCGTGCCTGAAGGGCCGTATGGAAAGCTGCCTTACATCTACCTGGCTTATTTGATGGCAGGATTGTTTTGGTTTGCGGTTCGGCGGCGAAATCAGGGGAACGAACGTGCCGGGAGTTGAGGGCTTCCGCATAAAAATATCTAATCTGTGTCAAAGAAATTTTGACTGCGCGCAGCGCTTTTAATCCACAGGGAAACCGCGTACATTCGGGGCATCAATTTTTGCGTGCGAACGCGGCACGCCAGCCTTGCCGCGACGACTGTTTCAAGGAAGACCGTTTAATTAAGACAGGATATGACTGCTGATCAGCGGTGCTGGCAGTAGTGTTTTCAATTTTTCTGCGAGGACTTGATGTTCAAGAAGATTGGTCCGGCTGTTGTGATGGTGGCGACATTGGCGTGGATTGCACTGGCTTTCGCTCCGCAGGTTCATGCGCAACAGACGCTCGGAGGCATCACCGGTACGGTGGCGGATAAGACCGGCGGTGTACTGCCCGAGACTGTGGTAACGATTGTTGGCGACCAGACGAAACTTACGCGCACGCAAAAGACGAACGCCAACGGCAGTTATGACTTTGTGAATTTGCCCATCGGCACTTACACGCTGACATTCACTCATGAGGGATTCAAGACGCAGAAGAGTCCTTCGATTACGGTTCAGGCGGATCGCACGGCGACGGTGAATGCCGAGCTGCCGGTGGGGCAGGTGGGGACTGTGGTTGAGGTTCAGGCGGATCCGCTGATGAATGCGGTGGACACCACGAACGGCTACATCCTGGAACAAAATCAGATTGATTCTGTACCGCTGCCAACGGGCAGTTTCACGGGACTGGCAATTCTTTCTCCNNAACACGTTTCTGCTTAATGGCGTCGACGCCAGCAATTTATTTAATGGCAAGACCACGAGTTCGGTGGCTTCCGCGCGCATCGTGAACAATACGGGCGTTGCCGGCGCCGGAAGCACTACTGCGGAAGTTATTCAGAGTACGGCATCGCCCTATCTCGCCATTGGACAAGGATTGCCGACGCCCGCGCCGGAGACGATTCAGGAATTTCGCGTGAATACTTCGATGTATGACGCGCAACAGGGATCGACGAGTGGCGCGCATATTGACATGAGCACTGCCTCTGGGACGAACTCAATTCATGGCAGTCTCTACGGCCATCGCGAGTCGAGCTGGTTGAATGCCGCTCCATATTTCTATAACCAGGATGCCAATATTCCGAGCAATGAAAAAGTGCCGGAGTTGCATCGTTATACGGCGGGCGGGACGCTGGGATTCCCGATCATCAAAGACAAATTGTTTGGCTTCTTGAGTTATCAACACACACATGTTTCGGATCTGGAGATTGGAACATCGCGCACGGCGGTGCCTTTCGGGCTTACTGACGATCGCAGCGCGAACGCATTGGCGAATGTCACTAACCAGAACTTTTTTCCCGGTTGCAACACATCGGCAAATCCGTTGCCGTGTATCAGCGCTAGCCAGGTGGATCCGGTCGCATTCGAGATGATGAATTACAAGTTGCCGAACGGCCAGTACATGATTCCGTCGGCGAATCCTTCTTTCACGCCGACTCTAAATTTTCCGGAAAATGTTTTTATCACGCAGCCGGCGTATTTTATTACTGACCAGGCCGTATCCGATCTCGACTATCTGGTGAGTTCCAAAGACACGCTGTCGTTGAAGTACTACTACCAGCATGATCCGACCACCGCTCCGTTTGGACTTTCATCGGTGCAGGGTTTCTCGCAGAAGTTGGATGCGGGGAGTCAGGTTGCCAGCGTTACGAACTCGCAATCGATTACACCGAAATTCAGCGTTACCGAGGTGTTCGGCTTTATCCGCGAGAAAATCTACAGCACGATCGGGCAGCCCTTTACTCCTCAACAGATGGGCATCAATGCGTTTGGTTCTTCGATTTTCCCGGGAATCACAATCGTGGATGATTTGGGAAATTCTTCCCCCGCCAACACCGGCGGCGTTTTTAACGCGGGCTTGAATATTGGAGGGACGGCGGCATCGCAAGGCGCCTTCACCGGTATTTTTCAAAACCGCTGGATGCCTTCCGCCAATGCGATTTGGAATCACAGCAAACATACGGTCACGTTCGGAGGCAGCTTTTCCCACACGCAGCTCAACGCGCGGGATCGCAGAACAAACACTGGTACAGTCGGCTTCACTGATTTCGCCAATTTTATCCAGGGCATTCCTATCACGTATTCGGCAAATGGATTCATTGACACGACATTTCTCCAGGGCAATGCGAACCGTTACTATCGGTCGAACGAAGGTGGGCTGTACGTACAAGATAAGTTTCAGCTGCGTCCCAATCTCAGCATCAGCGCTGGTCTCCGCTTCGACGATCATGGAGGGCTGACGGAGAAGTACGGAAAGATTTTTAATTTCGATCCGTCCGCTTACAACTACAACGCAGCGACGGACACCATCGTTTCCAATGGCTTTATTGTTGCTGGTAACAATCCGTTGTTCCCGACAAAGGGCGTCAGCGATTCGACTCTGACCGGACGACAATGGGGTTTGGCTCCGCGGATTGGATTGGCCTGGAGTCCTAGGATGTTCAGTGACAAAGTGGTGGTGCGTGCGGGTTGGGGCATGTACTACGATCGCGGCGAGTTGTTCACGTATCTGTCTCCGGGATTTGCATCTGGCGTGATTGCGGGCGGACCGTTCGGTGTGAACCAGACTCCGCCATGGGTCAACACGACGGCTTGCAGCGTTTATGCGTATTCGAATTGCAGTAACTTCGAGGCGCCATGGGGGCCCGCGCTCGGCCCCGCGCCCAGTGGCAATCCACAGGATCTGGCGATTCCGAATGCGGCAACGATCTCGACTGGGTTGCCGCTATTCTCATTCGCCGATTACAACCGCGCCAACAAACTCCCGTACACGATGAATCAGACGCTCAATATTCAGTGGCAGCCGCGCAACGGCTTGGCGATCGAAATTGGCTATGTGGGAAATCTTGGCCGGCATGAAATCGTCCCGCTGCCTTTTAATCAGGCGCGGATCGCGTCGCCGTCCAACCCTATCCGTCCGGGCACGCCGTTCGAGCAGGACTATACGTACGGATATTCGATTGTTACGCAGCCCAACACCTTCAACCCGGCGAATCTGCCGCCCGGCAACCTTCCGACCAGCAACACACCCTACTTGCAAACATTTGAGGGAGGAAATGTCGATCTTCGCGTTCCGTATATCGGCTATTCCGGCGAGTCGGAGTCGTACACCGCAGCCGGCATCTCTGCTTACAACGCGCTTCAGACTCACGTCGAAAAGCGTATGAGTCATGGTGTAGCGGTCGGCTTCTCTTACACTTACTCGCACGCTACCGATGAACAGAGCGCGATGGGACTGTTTTACAACGGCAATAATCCGCAGAACCTGCGCTCGGGTTACGGGCTATCCGACTTTGATCGAAAGCACGTAATCAATTTCACTTACACGTACGAGCTGCCAAAGTTTTTCGCAACAGCTTCTCTCAAGGGCAAGGTGGCCGACGGGTGGGCGATCTCGGGGTTGACCGTGCTCCAGAGCGGACAACCGTACAGCGTGGTCGACTATTCGGGAGCGGTTGGCAGCATATTTTACGGCGTGAATGACGGCATCACGAATCCGGTGGTTCCGCTCTCTGGCTGCACGCCACAGCAGGCTGTTACCGGAGCTTCTGGGGTGAACCCTGGCGCACCCGCGCTTAACGCGAATTGCTTTGGACTTCCGTTGCTTGCGCCGGGCGCTTTAAACGGGGCGATTCCGAGCAACGATCCTTACGAAACGAACTTCATCGACCACGGGCAGCGCAATATTTTCCGGCAACCGTGGCAGATGCGCGCTGACATGTCGATTATGAAATCCACAGCGATAACCGAGCGCTATGCCCTCAAGTTCAAGTTCGATATTTTCAATCTAACGAACACGGCGAGTTTCGATATTCCGATCGACGATGTGAGCCAGAACATTAATTTCAACGGCTTTCCGGCTGTCGGTCAGTCTTTGTATGTGCCTCCTAGCGCTAGCGGATTGGGCATCACGAACAAGACGATCAGCAGTCCGCGTCAGATTGAGATGTCGCTTAGCTTGAACTTCTAGTTCCAGCGTGGTTCAAAATCTTTACCACAGAGGACACAGAGGTTCACAGGGGAAGAGCTACACAGGGGCAACCAAAGCTCATTTTCGAGACGACTTTGTCATTCTTGGCCGATGTCTTCGTTCCAGACTTCAGGATGGTTCCGGATGTATTCGCCTAACAGCGATTCGCATTCGGAAGAATCGAGATCGACCACTGAAATCTCTAACGAGCGAAGCCAGTCAATGCCGCCTTGAAATGTGCGGCTTTCTCCGACTACCACCGAGCCAAAACCAAACTGGCGGATGAGTCCGCTGCAGTACCAACAGGGCGCTAACGTGGTGACCATAATAAGGTTGCGATAGCTGCGCTGGCGTCCGGCGTTGCGGAAGGCGTCGGTCTCACCGTGGAGCGAAGGATCTCCGTTCTGGACGCGGCGGTTGTGACCGGAGCTGACGAGTTTGCCCTCAGCGTCGAAGATGGCGGCGCCGATGGGTATGCCGCCCTCGGAGAGACCTTTGCGCGCCTCGTCTAAGGCGACGGCCAGCATTGCGGAATGATCGAGGTTGGGCATGACTACAAATTATAGGGAAGTGTGTTGATGTGCGATGCCCATTCTAGCTCGAGGTTATGAGCAGTTTTTCACTGCGTGGCGCAATAGGTTGGACTTGACTTTTGCTTTGGCAAGAGTATGTTGATTTGGTTCAGGTTCGCCCCATTGTACGGCTGATCGAGGTTGACTGAACCGGCCCCGGTTTCATACTGCAGATCGCTAACGGGAATCATCCTAGCTACAAGGAGACCACGTTATGGCCGCGAACCCTATTTCAGTTCCAGAACTAAATCTTGAGATTGTCAGGACTCCGGACGAAATTACTGTCCACTGTACCGGCAAGATCAACTCGAGCACGACTGCGCAATTGCAGACCACTGTCCGCGCCCTGATACCGGAGGCGAAGAGTGTGGTCCTGGACTTAACCGATGTGAGTTACATGGACAGTTCTGGACTTGGCACAATCGTAAGTCTGTACTTATCGGCGAAGAGACAGCATTGCGCGCTTAAACTTGTCAACCTGAACAAGCGCTTGCAAGAGTTATTTCGCATAACAAAACTAGCGACGGTATTCGAGGGGCATGAAGACTTCCTCGGTTACACTCCGGATTAGGCGTTGCAGGAGACTAATCGCTGCACGGCCGTGGCGGCTGAAGTCGGCGTGGACAGCCGAAACTCGTCGAGAACCGGCGAATAAACAGCTTGACAACAGTCGTCTGCGCACATAACATCCCCGTCGTCCTGATTCTTCCCCCCGCGACAGGCATCGTGCACGTAGAAAGTCCCGGCCAAATTTCAGATTTCCAGGTTCGCTTCGAGTCCAGGTAGAAGTTCCCGGGAGGGAACGCACCATGTCCGCAAATCTCCGCGCCCTGACAAGAGAAAAGAGCGAGGTTCCCATGAAAAGACTTCTGATGCCAGCTACTACTCTGGCCAAGAGTCTAATCGAAAAGCTACAGGTCGCTAAAACGCGCGGTATGGCGGCCACGGGGATTTTATCCGCTCCAGGTTCACGCGACGACGTTCACTCTTAAGTCCGAAGGCACGTACGGTAAAATCAGCACGCGGCTAAGAGCTAAAAGGAGAATTATGAAGACACGAATCACGAGATTGATCATGCTGGCCGGGATCGCGGCTTTGGTGCTTTTTGCGGGCAGCACAGCCGCTTGGGCACAGACGGAGACCTGTTACAGTTCTACTCCCTCCTATTCGCCAGATTTCACATCGAACCAACTTTGCCTGACGCTGAACAATAACGGCGACACGGGGTACCCAGGTTTCTACCCGGTGGTCCCGCCTGCACCGGCGGGGGTGAACACCGTGCTGCGGCTTACCCCAAATGCGACCTACACGGCGGGGTCTGCCTGGTACAACACTCAGCAGCCGGTTGCCGGTGCTTTTTCCACCACGTTCACGTTTCAGCTGAGCGGGTCCAGCGAAGATTCGCTCGGCAATGCAGACGGCATTGCGTTCGTGATTCAAAATTCGGCGCTGACTGCCCTGGGTCCTGACGGTTGCGGGATTGGATTCGGTGACGGTTCTTGCACGTCTGGTACTGGTGGTATCCCGAACAGTCTGGCGGTAGAGTTCAAAACCTTCCCGACCGGCACTGGTGACCTGAGCGGCAACAGTGTTTCGATTCAAAGCAATGGGACTCTCGCGAACTGCATAGACATCTGCAATATTGCGTTTAACAACAGTCTGCCGATCACCTTGGCGGACGGCAACCCCCATACGGTGGCGATTACATATACGCCGTCTACACTATCGGGTTGCGGTGAGGGTGGTACCGGGCCGTGCCCAAGCAGCCTCGATGTGATCTTGGATAACATAGACTTGTTTCCCGGCGGCGTGCCGTTCGACTTGACCACGATAGGTTTGAACAGTGGCAATGCCTGGGTCGGGTTCACGGCGGCAACGGGCGGTGGGGACGACAACCAAGACATCCTGAGCTGGACATTCACGCCACAATCCCAGTCGGGCGTGGTTATGATGGGAACGGAGACCTTCTTCAATTTCGAAGGCGGCGTCGCAAACGGCGGCTACAACTACAATGCAGAGCTGACGAGCGGATCGCCTGTAATGGCGCAGGTCACCGTGATTCCGGTAGCAGATCAAGCGACCTGCCACGCCATCGTTAACCCGAACTTTCCTGGGGCTCAGTGCTTTGTGTACGACAAAGGAAGTGGCCCGACTACGCCCTCACCGGTGATGTTTGAGCTCACCTGCCCTGGGTCTCCGGGTGGGACGTGCGGCTCGAGCGCCAACCCTTTCCTCGCAACGCTAGGCACCGACTTCAATTTCACCTCAGCGTTAAACCCATTCAACCCAAACGAACCATTGGTTGGCTGGCTCAAAGGCGTGGGTCCCGATCCGTTGCACCCCTGCACTCAGTACGCGGGTAATACCCCGCCGCTGTTCCATAGCAACCAGATCAGTTCCTTCTCTTCAACTGGGGATCCTATCGGCAGTGGTAAGGGCTCGAGCGGAGGCACTGGTTCGTGCTGGCTGTTATCGTACAACACGCCGGGTGAGGCGCCGACCGTAACCGTCGCTGCGCCAGCGAATGGGGGCGTCTACCAGCAGGGCCAAGTGACGAACGCGAACTACACCTGCACTACGGTGAACAACACCCCAAATGCAACCGGACCATATTTGACGCAGGCTTCCTGCAGCGCCATCGACAGTCCGGGCGGATCCGTCGCTCAAGGGGCGCAGTTCGACACGGCCACACTAGGTACGCATACCTTCACGGCAACGGTAGTGGACTCCGCAACGAACACCGTGTCGCAACCGGTGACTTACACCGTGGTTGGGGCGGCCGATGTGGCGATCTTGAAGCTTGCAGCTCCACGGGTACGCAGTGGCAGCAAGCTAACGTACGGCATCGGGGTGGGAGATTTTGGAACCGCAAACGCTGTTAACGTAAATGTTAACGATACGCTTCCGCCCGGCACGAGCTTCTTGAGCGCATCGGGCACCAATATAGCTTGTTCGATCGTTAACAAGAAACTGGCTTGCACGACGACCCCGGTCCCTTGCGCGTTCGCGGGTGGCACAGTGAGTTGTAATGTAGGAACAGTTATGCCGTTTTCGCTCTTCCTGCTAAACGGGGCGGTCATACAGATTACGGTGCAAGTGACGGCGACGCCGGGCACGAAACTAAACAACACTGCTACGGTTTCGGCAGCAAATGCTGATCCGAAGCCGGGCAATAATTCCTCAACCGCCAGCACGACGGTGACCGACCACTAAGAAGCGGCAAAGAGACGCAAGGATCTCAGAGCCAACTAAGAGAGACGAGTGCCGGTAAATGCCGGCACTCTTTTTTTTGTTGTCTCGTTCTTAGCTTTTCCCGGCTTGCGACCAGCGGGTAGACTCTTCGTACATGAGCTTCAGGTCGGAGCGCTGCAGCAACTTCTCCGCCCCGGCGTCTTTTTTCATCGCATCCAGGGCGCGGAGGACCTCGCGGTAATTATCCTGGGCTTCTGTATTGTTGGCAGAGTCTCGTGCGATCGTCGCTAACAGATAATGCGCGTGTGCGCTCAACGACTGCTGTCCCAGTTTGTCCGAGCGCAGCAAAGCGCGTTCCAACTCCTGGCGAGCATGAGTGTAATCATGTCTTTGCATCATAGCTTCCGCCATGAAAATCGAGCACTCCACAGAATAGTATTTCAGGCTCGAATTATCCGCCTGCTGGATCAGCACCCGGAGGTTCGGAATTGCCTGCTGTCCGGTCTTTTCGCGGACTGCGACTTTAGCCAAGCTTACTTTGGCGATCAGAATCCGGTCCGGTTCCTTGCTGCGTGTCGCGGCCTGCAATGCCTGCTCGTAAAGAGGATGAGCAGCCTTGAAATCTCCCTGATAGAAGAATGCATCCCCTTCGAATCCTAGCGTCTGCGCAATCATGCCGTCATTCTTCAATTCGCGAGACAGACTGAGCGCTTCGTCCAGAGAATTCTTCGCTTCGTCTCCGCGCCCGGCGAGGATGAGTGCCTCTCCATAGCCGCCGAGAATCTCCGCCATCCAGAAGGTCTTGTCCTTGAGATCGCGGAAGGTCTTAAGGGCCTCCTGCTTGGAGTTGACGGCCGCGCCGAACCGTCCCTGATAGTCAAACAAAGTGCCCAAGCCATAGGACTCGATAGCCGCACCACGTGGGTCGTTCATACTGCGCTGCAAATCCAGCGCACGCATGTAATATGAAATAGCTTTATCATACTGACCCATGCCACCCAAAACTTGACCTAGGTTTTGAACGGCCACGACGATATCCTGCGGCACTTTCGATTTTTCGCGCAGCTGCAACACCTGCTGGAAGTAGGTAAGTGCGTCATCGTATTGACCTTTTTCCGAGTACACACTTCCGATGTTGTTCAGGCAGATGGCTTGCAAACTTTCATTGCCAATGTCGCGCTCCAACTCCAGGGCTTCCTGGTACATCTTGAGCGCCTGATCGTGGTCGCCACGGTCGTCGGCGAAATTGCCCATATCGATCAGAGTGTCGCCGAGGCCGCGCTTATCGCCGATCTCACGCCGAATTTGCAGCGCTTCCTGGAAGCTGGGCACCGCATCTTTGGTTTCGCCGAGCGAAGCCTGGGCCGCGGCCATTGCGTTCAGGCTGAAGGCCAAGCCACGCTTCTGACCGATGTGGCGCCAGATTGTGATCGCCTCCCGTTCGTTGCGCAGAACTTCCTGAGGCTTGCTCAAATTCCGGTAAGCTACAGCCATGAGGTGCAGACTGGTCGCCTTTTGTTCCTGGTTGTCCACCTGTACTGCTAGGCTGTAGGCACGGTTCAGGGGATCAAAGCTACCTTGGGGGTTGCCACTTTTGATCTCGATTCGTCCGAGGTCAAGAGTTGCCGCTACGTTCTTAGGGTTGGAAGACAAGAGCTTCTGGTAATATTCGCGGGCTTTCGTGAGATCGCCGGAATCCTGATATAGACTAGCGAGCGCGGATTGCACGTCAGAGTTATCAGGCGAAACCTTCGCCAGACTCTCGTAGGCCTTTATGGCGTCGGGATAGTTCTTGATCACCTGCAACTCGATGGCAGTAATCAGATACTTCTCCGCCTGAGGGAGGTCCTGGCTCAGCCCCACGGCTTTCTTGGCGGACCGCTCCGCTTCGCTGTCATAGCCCAAACTGCTGTAGGCTTGTGCCAGCTTGGAAAATGCCAGCGCGAAGGCTGGGTCATCCTTGGTCGCCGCCTCGAATTGCTTTTGCGCTTCCAGATTTTTCCCTTCACGCTGGGAGTTGATTCCCTGGTTGTACTCGCGCAGCGCAGCGACGGAGTGTGAACTGGGTTGAAAAGAACTGGCCTTCAGCTCCTTCAGTACATTTTCGGGGAGCGCAAGTTTCTGGCGGATGGACTCCGCCAGGCGATCAATCGCGCCTGGAATTTCCTTTTCGCTTGGCACATCGATTTTCAGCGGAACTGCGTTGCCGTTCTTGATGTCCTGAAGCGTGGCATCAATGCGGATTTGGTCGCCGAACTTGGCGTACTGTCCCCAAACCACGCGGTCGGCGTTGCTGAAATCAGCCACGCGGCGGATCATCGCTGGGTCGAGGACGGTCCCAGAAGAAATCCGCAGATCGGTGAATATCTGGTGCACGCTGGTAGGACTAACTGTACGCAATTGGGCGGACTGGCCAACATCGGTGCTTAGCATGTCAGCGAGGCTGGATCCGAGCCAATCCACGCCGGGATCACCGGAAGCGTTGCGAAAAGGCAAAATCGCTAGTGATACTTGCGGCCCCGCAGGGACAACTGCCGTTTTAGAGTGCGGACTGAAGAGTCGGTCGCGAAGCATGAACCCCGTGACCGCAAGAAGCACGACGGTCACGATCCCCGCGATGATTGGCCAGGGAAGAGTTCGTCCCCAGGGCTTGACGTTGGCGTCGAAGTTGATTGTGCCTGCCGCCCTCTTGTCTTTCCATGTATTCAGATCGGCAAGAATGGCGGAGACATTCTGATAGCGCTGGGTTAAGTCGCGTTCCAGGCATTTGCTTACAATGCCGCTCAGAGCACCGGGGATTTGACCATCGACATCGGAGACCGGAATGGCACGCTCTTGAGTCCGTTTGATGAGGCTAGCGATGGCGCTCTCCGCGCCAAAAGGCGTCTTGCCGGTTAGCAATTCGTAAAAAATTAGGCCGATCGCGAAAATGTCGGAACGTTGATCGAGGTCTTTGCCCAGCGCCTGCTCGGGCGACATGTATTCCATGGTGCCGACGAGCGCTCCGGTTTGGGTCAACCCACCGAGTTGCAAAGTGCGAGCCAAGCCAAAATCCATCACCAGGATTCGGCCCGAGCCATCCTGCATTACATTCTGTGGTTTGAGATCGCGGTGGATCACGCCGATGCTGTGCGTTGCATCCAGAGCGATGCACATTTGCTGAACGACGTCGACGGCTTCTTCTGGAGTAAATTTCTTTTTCTCACGGATGAGGGCTCGTAGATCTTTTCCCTCAATGAACTCCATGGTGATGAACTTGATGCCGTCGGCTTCACCGAGATCGTAAATTCGAATGACGTTGCGATTGCTGATTTTGCTGGCGAGAAGGATCTCCTGCTTGAAACGCTGCAACATGTTGGGATCGGACGCCAGTTCCGGACGGATTACCTTCAGGGCAACAAAGCGATTGAGTTCGCGGTCTTCGGCTTTGTAGACCGCTCCCATGCCTCCTTGTCCTATGACTTCGAGGATGGCGTAGCGGGCGCCGAGGACCATCCCAGGCCGCAGGCTAGCGGGCGAATCTGAAGACACGCCGCCCAGACTCATGGGCGAGTTCGAACTGGAGTTCGAAGCAGATGGGATATGGCTTAATACGGTAGGGGAATCGGAAGAACTTGGGACGTTCGATGAGGAGCTGCCATCTTTCGTAAGGGTATGGAGAGAAAAGCCAGCCTCCGTAGGCTGATCCTCCGAACGGAATTTGGCGCTTTCTGCCATGCCACACCCATTGCCGAGTTTAATAAGCGGTTAGCTATATTAAGAGGAAGAAATTCACGTTCGAAAACTATTTACGGGTTTTTTAACGCCTCAGCCAACCGAAAACACAAGTCCAATGTAAAGAACCCGTGCAGTCGCGCTGGGCGCGCCCCTTTTAATCTGCCAAAGATATACCAAAGCAGGGAAGTTGCCAATGCGAAATGGCAGCCAAATGTTGCATCGCGGGGCTCTAATGGGACGAATCCAAGCGCCGGACACGGCTTGAGACTTGGAACGGCATTTTGGAAGAAGAGTTACCTTTTTGGCATTTCACCAACTTCCGCGCAGGTCGGCGCTGTAACTCGCTCCGTCGAGCGTTGTCGAGCCCGCCTGATGCAGCACGCTCAGCAGGTGCGACACGGAATCGTAGTTGTAATTGGTGTTGATGCCGTTCGGACGCGTCAACTGCGTCCTTCGGCCCAGCGCATTCCTTCGACTTCGCTCAGGACAGGCTCCGCCGAAGCCGAACTGCCCGGTCAGCGAGTTGGTCAGCGTTGCGAGGCGATTCAGCGTGTCGTAGTTGTAGGTATTGGTCGAGCCATCGGGGGCAGTCAGCGATTTGCGGTTCGACGCCGCGTCGTAGGTGTAGCCGTTCTGGAAATTATGTCCTCGATACGGTTGGTGGAAATGCGCTGGAGCGTTCATCTCGAACGCTGAAACTGACAATTCGAGAGAGGTCCCTCGAACCGGCCTCACTTTCTCGTATAAACCGTTCCGGGAGCGTAGGGAGGATCGGACACTAAACGAACGTAGGATACCAGAGCCTCGATCTCGTTCTTGCTAAGAGTGTAGCCGTAGGGGGGCATCAATCCAGACCTTTTGAGCGCGGGTCCGCCGTGGCTGATGATCGCGATCAAGTCGTCGTCGCTCATTTTGTTGAACGCGTCGCCCTCGGTAAACGGATGCGGCTTAACCTCCAAATTCTCGTAATTTGAAACCCGCTGGGGCGTCGACTCGGGATCGTGGCAGCCGGCGCAGTACTTGTTGTTCAGCTGAAATCCAAACTGCTCCTGATATCCCAATGCAATCTCTTCAAGCTTCAGTTCGACTATTTTCTGCGATTTTGTGGATGTGCGTGCGGTGAGTTGATATCGCCCTGCCATGCTGGCCAGAGCAACATTGGTGCTGAGCTGGCCGCTGGAATCGGTCNNGGCCGGCCTGCTGGCCGAGTTGGACCGTGCTGGTGACCTGGCCGCTGGAATCGGTCAGCGCGTTCGGCGGATCAAAAGTGACGCCAGCAGGTCCGCTAAACTCGACGAGTGCTCCGGCGACAGGGGCGCCTTGTTCGTCGTTGACCTGCACGACCAAAGGCTGAGGCAGCAACGTGCCAATTGCGCCGGTCTGTTTGCCGCCACTCGACTCCACCAGCGCAGCTCCAAACCCGGTGGGCTTGAGGGTGGAGGCGAGTTCCGGCTTGCGAGTACAGGCTGCGCCCCCGAGCAGGAGAGAAGCCACCAAGAATATTCGCCAGAGTCGCGTCATTAGTGTTTCTTCTCCGGTTTGCTGGAGCCCCTCTGCGTCATCAGGAATGCGGTCAGAGCGCGGGCATCTTCGTCATTCATGTTGCGGTTCGGTTCGCTGGTACCGGGTTGCAGTGCCTGCGGATTTTTCAACCAGTGGTAAATCCACGCGGCATTCAGACGCGATCCTACTTGTGTGAGGGTTGGTCCAATGTAGCCTTTGTCAGCCTTAGTATCGATAATGTGGCAAGCCTGACAGTCGTACTTGGAATAGAAAAGTTGTTTTCCCTGCTCTACCAGGGCGGGCGGATAGCCGCTGGAGGATAAAGAGTCGCGGTCGAATGCCGGAGTCTGATAAACGGTCATCAAGTAATCGGTGAGTTGTGTGATCTCCGAATCCGAAAGATTGAACTTGGGCATGCGGCGAATCAGTGCTGGGCGCAGGGTACCGGGATTCTTCAAAAACGCTTGCAGCCATGAACGCTGGACCGCCGTGCCTTCCCAACTCAGGTCTGGAGCCATCTCGCCGCCGCGGCCGTTAATGGCGTGGCAACTGAAGCAGGCCAAATCCGCGATGAGTTCTCCAGCTTTGCCGGCGGGTTGATAATTCGAGGGCGAGTTCGCGGGTACGGTTAATGCCATCGGTAAATTGTGTGCCCGTTCCGTAAACGAGAGCAGTGCTATGGTCAAAGCCTCAATCTGTGCAGGCGCAAGGGTGTATTGCGGCATCTTCAGCCCTGGTCCAAACGCACGCGGTTGGCGGATTTTAGTCGCAATGTAATCCGGCGTACTCCGCTTCATACCGGGCAAGAAAACGATCTCGGTGAGCGGCTTGCTGCCGACGCGGGTCAATTCGGGAGCAAAGTTATCCGGCTTCTTGATGCCTCTGATCTCGTGGCAGGAGGCGCAGCCATAGGTGGTGATTAGAAGCTTACCGTTTGCAGCCTGCTCCGGGGTAGCAGCGTCGAGATGTACATTGGCCAAAAGATCGGAATCGGTCTTCGATCCGAGGTAGGCGGTGAGCAAAGAAACTTGTGTATCGCTGAATCGGTAGTGCGGCATCGCTGTTTCCGGATTGTAGAGACGCGGATTACGCAACCACGCACGCAGCCACTCCGGCTTGGCCTTATTGCCGACTCGAGTCAGTTCGGGACCAACATCACCGCCCACCACATTTCCGGCAGCGTTCTGGACGGAATGACAGGAGGCGCAGAACGACTCCCCGTACAGACTGGCTCCAGCGGTCGGATCAGGCTCCTTCAGATCTTTTGTGGTAGTTGCCGGGGTTAGGAGCAAAGTGTTTCCAGCAACCGGAGTGCTGTTCGCAATCAAGAACGCGGAAATATCGCGCGCATCCGAATCGGTCAGCTTGAAATCCGGCATCGTGGTGGTAACGGCGTAAGCATAAGGGTTCTTTAACCATGCGTAAATCCACTCCCGCGTAGTCTTATCCGCAATGTGGGAAAGCGAAGGCGGATCATCGGCCGGCCTGACCGCACTGCCGTCGGGCAATTTGATGGTGTGGCAGTGCACGCATCCATATCGCCCCAAGAGATCGCGGCCCAGATTAAGTTTCGGCGTGCCGGTAAGGGGGGCGCGATGACATTGTCCGCACGAAGCTTCCAGATAGCGTGCGGGAAGGATGGGCTCTTCCCAAGCGCGAGTTGCATTATGCGCCTCCGCCACTTCGGTGGCCGGACCTTGTCCACGATGGCAGATTACGCAGCCCCAGTCTTTGACGTTGTGGGCTACCTGGGGATGGGTGCGAAACGGTTCGGGGCCCGAGGCTGCACCTTGGAGGCTCTTCTCGGTCACAGCTACATGGCAGGTCGTGCATCGATCCACCACCGAGAGTTCCGGCAGCCAGATTTGCTGAATTCCCCCCGGGAAATGATGCTGCAAGGTCGTGCTATCCGTACGCGTGGAGATAAATTTGCGGTACTTCCGTTGATAATGCCGCCACTCATTGAAGAAGTCTTTGGTCGGCGCCACCGCAAGCGCGATTAGAAGCAGCAGGCTTGCCCATCCGAAATGATGAATAGGAGAAGCGAGGACATTCCGGCGCAGCCATGCGGGGATCCGTTGGGCGCTCAAGAATTCCTCCAGGGCCAGACCCAGACCCAGCCCGGACCACGGAAAAGCGCCCCGACTGTAGTGAGGATTACCGCTTCCATCAAAAACCACGTCATGATCCAGAACGAGAGAGGCTTTGCGCTTAACCAATGCTGAAATCCGCTCGCCGGTTGCCCGGCCCACATTGCGGCCAAGGCCATGAGGACTGCGATCGCTATGACGGGAATCGCCGCATCCCATGCGCCAACCCTTAGCAGCAGCGCCGTCAAGGCAATGGCTATGATGCCAAGACCTATCAGCCGCTGCGACTTATGCTGAACCCACAGCATTTCGTTCTTGATGTTCACATGGAAGAAAGGAACTACGATGAGCGCGAGCACGATCAGCGTCGGAAGAATTACGCCCGCGACAAACGGCGGAAAGTAGTGCAGGAGTTCCTGCAATCCAGTGAAATACCAAGGCGCTTTCGCGGGATTCGCCGTATGGAACGGGTCGGCAAGTTGCTCCAGTGGAGCGTTCCACACCAGCGCCAGGCAAACCAGAACCACCGCCAGAATCTCGATGGCGATCATTTCGCGGAAGAGCAGTTCTCCGTACGAAATGCTTTTTTCTCCAGGGGCCTGGGGCGGCAATTGTCCTGCACCTTCTGAGGGAGAGTTCTTCATCATTAGTTACTCGGATTTCTCCGATTCCTCGGAATCCGGCGAATACATTCCGCCATCCTGGTGCAGACGCCACATGTGAATGCAGATCAGCGCAATCACGGACAAGGGCAAAATTACCGCGTGCAGAACATAGAAACGCAGCAGCGCATTCGCATTCACAGTATTGCCGCCGAGCAAGACAAAACGAAGCTTTTCTCCGATGAATGGTACCGACGACATGATGCTCGATCCCACCGTCACTCCCCAGTAAGAGGTTTGATCCCACGGGAGGAGGTAACCCGTATAGCTCAGCAGCAGAGTTAAAAGCAGAAGGGTTGAGCCGACCACCCAGTTAAGTTCGCGGGGCGGGCGAAACGCGCCGCGATAAAACACTTTGGCCATATGAATAAATACGAGCAGGACCATTGCCTGCGCCGACCAGCGATGCAAATTCCTCAGGAAAAAGCCGGACGATACAACAAATTGCAGGTTTTTCATGTCGGCATATGCCTGCGGGATGGACGGGTGGTAGTAGAGCATCAGCAGAAGGCCGGTGCTCAATTGAATCGTGAATGTGCCTAGCGTCAGAGCGCCTAAGTACCATGTGTGCCGGAATCCGAGCTGCGGTTCGCGTACCCGCTCCCGGGACATGTGTTTGAGTTCGACGCCCCAACGGGCGAGCGCCATGAGCGGATTCCGAGTTGCTCCGTCTGTTTCATTTTCTTTGCGCCCTGGTTTTTCCATGCTCACGCTCGAACGTACTCTTTCTCGGGAGCAACCTTAGTCGCCCGGTCGACCATTAATTCGCCATCGTCGGACATCCACATCTTTAGCCACGGAAGCGGCTTCGGCGCGGGACCATCCATGACCGCTCCTTCGCGATTGAATTTGCTGCCGTGACAAGGGCAGGTGATCACGTTGATTTCCGGTTGCCAGGTCGTGAGGCAGCCAAGATGTGTGCAAACCGCGCTGAGCGAGAAGAAGCCTTCTTGCGAATGGATGATGTAAATCCCCGAGTTTACGTCCAGCATGACCGAGTTCAATTCATACCGCTCGGGCCTGCCGACATTAACCACGGGGGAGGGTTCGTAGAGAACATTCGGCTCAAGATACTGATAGGCGAAGGCGACCGTGCCCGCCGCAGCAATGCCAAGAGAACCCAATCCGAGTTTCAGAAAGAATTGGCGTCGATTGACCGGGTCGTCGAATTTTTCCGTCTCAGGGTAGTCAGGCATAGATATTTCTTAACCGGCTTCAACTACAGTTCTTATTTCGAGAATCTTATTTGCTAAGTGTGAAATCGGTCTTGGTCTCACCCGACACGGTAACTGGTTTGGACTGGTTCTTAGAGCCCTCGTGCCATGCGGTTACCGTGTAACTACCGTCGGGAACGTTCTCAATCTTGTATTCTCCCGCGTTAGTACTGGTTGCGAAGTACGGGGTGGGAGCCACGATCACGTAAGCGGCCATCTCTGGATGCACGTTGCACAGCAACGCCACAGCACCGGGATCATCAAACTTGAAGGAACGCTTTTCGCCCTTCGGCCATGTGCCCAGGTTGTGGCCAAGTTTCTTGTTGCCGCCAATGGAAGTCCAAAACACATTGTGTGCGACACTATCGCTGTTCAGGAAGTCGATGGTAGCCCCCTGCTGCACCACAACAAGGTGCGGCACGAACATCAGACCCTTTTGGTCGATAACCGTTTTCGCCGTCGGCGCCGGGAAGGTCTTGCCTGCAATCGCTTCGACGTATACCACCGATTCGCCCTTCACTCCTGAAATTTTTCCGTTGATGGTGCCCGCGCTGGCGGTCAAGCTCATCGCTGCTACCACGGCTATCACTATCATTAAGCTGCGTGTCATTTTTCTCTCCTTAATTGCTTTCGTCCTTTGATTCAAGTTAGTGACGAACGATGCCCTACCCAGCAATGCGCAACCCGGCTATTGGTATTAACAACTAGGATCTTTTTCGCCAGATAGCGTTCGTCTCATTTGGACCCGTAGTTAGTAACTGCTCACGTACGTATCAGAAAAAAAATCTTGCGTCCAGATAGACTGTGTTATTAGCGCTGGCGTTGCGATTTGCGCCATCATAGTTGGTCGCGGCACCATTGAAGCGGGTGTATCCAGTATATTGGGCGGCGAGTTGCACATTCTGCCACGGCCACACCGAAAGGTTTGCTATGTATCCGGCACTTTTTGGGTCACCATTGAAATTGCCAGAGACAGCACCCGGCGGATACAGCGCAGCATCGGCACTGCCCGATGTGTCGAACCAACCGAGAGTACCTGAATAGCGAGTTCCCAGGTGGTATTCGACGTTGGCCATAAAAGTGTTTAGGTGGTGCCCACACAATGTTGGCGCCAACTGACTCGGAGAGCAACTGAATGCCAACTGGGAATTTTCGCGGATGTACGTGCCTCGCAGGGATAACACGTCCTTTCTGAATAATGTCCGGTCAAACTGAGTGTCGAAGGCCCAATCGGTATACCCATCTTCTAAGCCGGTGATGTTCTGAGGTGTGGACTTCATGTGCATTCCATAGGTGCCTATCTCAAACTGGTTCAGCCCTCTTGATTCCTGCCAAGCGACGCGCCAATATGGCGCAACCCCGCGAATGTTGTATGAGGCGCCAATCCCCGGATTTGGCTCAGGACCGCCCACGTGTTGCGAGCGATAAAGCTCCATGTTCAGATAGAGATGATTGTTCCACATCGCGTAGCCGCCGAATCCTGCGACGTCCTGCGCCAAACCACCATTAATGATCGGACTGGCGTTGGGAGTCGGTGCAACATTGCTGTTAGTCCACGGGTAGCCCCAGGCCGGCGTATCATTCCAGAGGTCCTCCACGGTTGGATTGTTGTTGAGATCCAAGCCATAGACTAGTTCCTTCCCGCTGAGTTTTGTTTTATTCGCGTAGCGGATATCTGTGTTATCGCTGGTGAAATGGTCGGATTGGGTTTCGTAAGTCACTTGAAGAAAGCTGCCTATGTGGCTTGTCCATGCGCCAGAAAGGAAGAGCGACATATCTTGAGGAATTTGAAGATTGCCATTCTGGGTCGTCGGCGTCGGGGAATTGGTTGCAGTAAATGACGTCTCGAACATTACAGAAAGCGGCAGGGAGGCGAGAAGATCAAGCGCTGCGCGCGATTTGCCGCCCTCCGCCTTTACGACTTTGGTGTCGTCCGCTCTGTCAACGTAACCAAGCAGTTTGAACCTTCGTCCGGCAGGGTTGAGTTCCGGGGGCGCGTAATGACAGCCACTGCACGCCAATCCCGTCTGACGCGCATAACTTGGAACCGCCCACGCACTGGACGGATTTAATGCGACAAAAAGGAGCAAAGCCATGATAGGAACTGTCACAGACAATGACGCCGCCACTTTTCTTACCAGTGATGTCCTGCGCGTATCCATTTGATCGCCTCCTTGGCGGCCGAAGATGTGGGTCAGTAACTTCCTAGTTCTGTGGCTTGAATTCTGGGCAATTATTGGCGGGAGGGATGAAGTTCGCAGCGGTACACGTCACATGCCTAAGTGATCGCGATCACATCTTCGAATCGTCAGTACGCACGATTTAGCACTGGGAGCGGACTTTGGGAAAGTGGTTGAATCCCCAAATCGGTGATTTGCCTCTCTCCGAAGTCAACAACGGGGCGATGAAGAAGCTCGTCGCGGCTATGTCTGCGGCGGGTTTGCCGGGTAAGATGTCGAACAGTCCAGGCAAAACACTCCCAGCTTCTCTTCGGAGGTGATGAAGGTACTGGCAAACTGGAAGGAACCAAGGGAGCGCATGCTGTTTATTCTTTGTGGTGCTGCTGGTTTAAGAGTTGGCGAAGCGCTTGGAATCGAAATTGACCAGCACATCTCGTCCGATTTTTTGACCATCAGCATCCGGCAGAAAGCGCGCCATTGCAAGATAGAGAAGCGTCTCAAGACGCCGAGCGCAGAACGAGACGTGGATCTTCATCCTGCAATTGCAAGTTTGCTAGAGGCTTTTGTCGGGCAACGCAAGTCGGGATTTCTGTTTTGCAGTCGGAACGGAAAACCGCTTTCTTCGTCGAACGTCATCCGTCGCCATCTTCACCCAGCGCTCAAAAAACTCGGCTATATCAACCCGCACACCGGCACGCATAAAGCGGGCAGTCATGCGTTCCGGCGCTTCCGAAGCACGTACCTGCAAAACAAGACTCAGTGCCCAGATGGTCTTCGAAATTACTGGATGGGACACGCAGGGAATAGCATGGACGACCTCTACGACAAGATCAACAAGGATGTTCCATTCCGCAAACTGTGGGCAGAAAAATGTGGTTTCGGATTCGAATTGCCTTCAGTTGTACCGAATGTACCGAAAAATGAGGTAAAAACTGAATTCGAAAAAACCGTGTAAATAATTGAAAGAGCGAGAGAAAAGATGGTCGGCCCTAGATGACGATTTTCGAACTTTACTGTGGTCTCCGGTCCGGCAGGCTCGAATTGAGCCGTAGCGGTAATTGGTGTAATGGTTATGTGTTCAACAAGTACTCTTTACTTCTGATCCACACGGACGGGCAAGTCGAGTGCAGGTGCAGGGGCACCTTTTAAATACTTTCCAAAGAACTCGCTGACTAGCGATCTTGTTATTTCCGCGGTAAGCAGAGCACGGGTCCATGAAATGTTGTTCTCTTGCGATTTTTTTCGGAAGCGGCTTTGAATCAGGCGCGCGTCTGTGAAGCTCAGATGATCGCTCGCCGGGACCACTACGTAGTAGGTATTCGACTGGCTCCCGGCATATTCCCGGGCCCGCGCTGCAGGGTCGGACGCGTGCTCCTCCGTCGCAATAAAGAGCAATGGTTTGTTTAGC
>PLBX01000156.1 GCA_003135495.1 Acidobacteriaceae bacterium
GTATTGACATAACTGCATAATGTCTGGAATAGTTTCATTTCTGTAAAGTAAAGCAGGTGTGTCAGAGAATTCTGCAGCGCCGTGCGGGGAGCACCGTCGGCGGTGAGTTGGCGTTGGGCCTCATCGAGGGGAAATGAAGATTCAGGGCGTCATACCGGTGATGATGCTTCCACTCAACGATGATGAGAGCATCGACGAGGGAACACTTCGCAAGCAAGTAGATTTTGTTGTGGCTGGAGGGGCTGCGGCTGTGTGCGCGCCGGGCTTCGCAACCGAGTTCTATAAGTTGACGGATGAAGAGCGGCGCTGGGTGATAAGGGTTGTCGTGGAGCAGACTGGCGGTCGGGTGCCAATGTTCGCGGGTACCGGATGTGGTTCAGTGCGAGCGACGATTGAACTTTCTCGGTATGCCGAGTCCGTCGGAGCCGATGGGCTGATGGTTGCGGCGCCGAAATGGTGTCCGCTGGGCGCGCTGGAGCAGATCGCCTTTTTTGAAATGGTGTGTCGCAATGTAGGTGTTCCTGTGATGCTGCAGGATGCAGACTTCACTGGGACGGGTTTACCGGCTGCTCTGATCGTCAACTTAGCGGAGCGTTGTCCCAATCTGGAATTCGCCAAACTTGAAAATGTTCTTCCCGGTGAGAAGTGCTCTGAAATCATCAGGCTGTCCCAGGGAAGAGTTCAGGTGCTCTACGGAATGGCAGGCGTTGCCCTGTTGGACGGGCTCGCCCATGGAGCCACTGGAGTTATGCCGGGCCCCAGCTTTATCGAAGCATACATCCGCGTTTTTGAGCTATACGGTGGCGGCCGAATCTCTGAGGCTAAAGCTCTTTTTTATCGGATGCAGCCCTACATTACGTTCTCCGTGCAACATCTGGAGCTGGTCATCCGAATGGACAAGCGAGGTCTGGTCCGCCGTGGCATCTTTTCTTCTGACCGAGTACGCGAGCCCACGCTTTGTTTCGATGCCGAGTATCAGAAACAAATGGATGAGCTCATCGAGCTTATGGAAGGNNAAGCCGAGTTGAAACTCTCAAGGCGGGGCGGATGTCGGACGCGAGGAACAGACTCAGATCGCAGATTGCTGAGGTGAGATTCATGCCGGACGAATTTTTTAGTTTGAAGGGGCAGATCGCCATCGTGACCGGGGGCGGTCAAGGGATTGGCGAGGGTATTGCGAGACGGTTGCACACGGCAGGAGCACGTGTTGCGATCCTGGACCTGAATGAAACCACCGCAGAATCAGTAGCGCAATCCATTGACGGACTCGCGGTCCAATGCGATGTTTCTTCGGCGGAATCGGTACGGCAAGCCGTCTCCAGCGTAGAACGGAATCTGGGAGCTATTTCAATCCTGGTGAACAACGCCGGGATTTCGGGGAAAGCGGCCTACCTTTGGGAACTCGATGAACAAGAAATAGATAGGGTTTACGCCATTAACTTGCGAGGCGTCTATCTGATGTGTCAGGCTGTCGTCAAGAGCATGCTTGAGAAACGCTACGGCCGGATTCTTAACGTCGCCTCCATTGCCGGCAAGGAGGGAAATCCCAGGTTGCTGTCCTATTCCAGCACCAAAGCTGGTGTGATTTGCCTCAGCAAGTCGCTCGCAAAGGAAGTCGCCGGCCGGGGAGATATCACGGTAAATAGCATCGCGCCCGCAGTCGTCCAAACCCACATCCTTGACACGATTCCCAAAGAGACAGTCGACTACATGGTGAGCAGAATTCCTATCGGACGTACCGGTAAGATCGAAGAAATTGCCGCGCTTGTACATTACCTCGTCTCGGCGGAAGCTTCCTTTACGACCGGCCAGTGCTATGACATTTCCGGTGGACGGGCAACCTATTGAATTGAAGTAGTCTTTGGACGGATCTTCCGAACGGAAAGGACATTGTGAGAATCATTCGATATTCGGATTCGGCCGGGAAAATTGGTTATGGGAGTGAACAGGCGGATGGTAGTGCATTCGCCATCCGGGGTGACATCTTCGCGGAATTCGAGGTTACGAAGGATAGAGCGCAGATTAAGCACCGGCTCGCACCAATCGTTCCCTCCACTATTTGGTGCATTGGTCTCAATTACAAGCTCCACGCCATAGAGACTGGATCCAAAATTCCCGAATACCCCGTTCTGTTCGCCAAGAGCCCCAGTGCCTTGCAGAACCCGGGCGACCCCATTCAAATTCCAACTTACTTGAAGAGTGAGGAGGTTGATTTCGAATGTGAGCTGGCGGTTGTTATCGGCAAAGCATGCAAGAATGTCCGTCGCGACCAAGCCCTTAGTTATGTTCTGGGATACAGTTGCGCCAACGACGTAAGCGCGCGCGACTGGCAGCTAAAGAGAGGCGGCACGCAATGGTGCAGGGGGAAAACATTCGATACATTCGCTCCTTTGGGGCCGTGTCTGGTCACGAAAGATGACATTCCCGATCCGCACACTTTGCGGATACAAACCATTCTCAACGGTGAATCTATGCAGGACGGGAATACCAACGACATGATATTTGATGTTCCCACGCTGATCGAATTCCTCAGCGGCAGCACAACTTTGTTGCCGGGCACGTTGATTCTCACTGGCACCCCCCTGGGAGTTGGTCTAGCCAGAAAACCTCCGGTGTGGTTGAAACCGGGGGACAAAATCTCAATAGTAATCGACAAAATCGGAATCCTTACCAACCCGGTTGAAGCGGAGCCTGCCCCGCCCAGCTCTTGAGAGGAGCTAGCTTCTATGGAAGCGATCACAAGGCCAGCGGACGGGTTGGTGATCCGGAATGTGGAACGTCAGACTTTGGGGTTTCAAATCCCTGACCTTCCTGGGGAGCAGTTTAGGATTGCTCTGCCTGAGTTGTTGTCTGATGCGGACCAGCCAATTCTTCCCTGGGGATTTGTCTCGCCGGAGTTCGAGATTCGAGACAATGTGGCTCGCATGGTGATCGAACTTCCCGGCGTGATTCAAATGGAAGCTCGAGTATATTTTACCGAAGACCGAATCAAGGCTCAGGTGAGCGCAACCAACCTTTCGAATCGCGAATGGAAAATGTTCAACACTTTCACCTGCTTCGCCTGCCACAAGGCGCCTTCGTTTCATGATCCCGAAGCAACGAGGACTTACTTTCCAGTGAACGGGAAGTTCACGCCGATCGCGGAACTCCGTTCTCAGTGCGGCCCCGTGAATGGTCCTTTCACTTTCTTGCGCGTGGCTGGCGGACCGGATCTGGATGATTTTTGGGTCTACAGGAAATTGCCGGGGGCATTGCACGGAACCGGCGNNCGCGTGCGTCGTTTCAGCGGACGGCAGTTGGGTTGCCGGAGTAACCACCCGAAGTGCGGCTTACCTCTTTAACAATCGTAAACTTACCTGTGTACATGCGGCTCCGCTAATGGGGAGTGTGGGTCCAGGAAGTAGCACCGAGGCCGTTAGCACGATTTTCATTTTTCGGGGAACGATCGGCGCTTTCGCTGAGAAATGCCGTACCGCGGACCGACACTCCTCGCCGGCCTTCGTCTCCCAGACTAACCGGGCAAAGAACTTCATCTACCCAGATCCAGTATAATAATTTTCCAATGGAACTAATGGGATGTGCTGGCGACCTGGCACCCTTATAACTGCCTGAACAAGCCTGGTTCACAGCTGCCGGAAACGGGAACTTAAGCGTCGTTCCCGCGCTCCAGACCTCATCCCCGCTTCAGGAGGCTGATGAAAACCAATTTAAGGACGTCCGATAAGGAATTAGAAATCCTCGGGCTGATTCAAGCACGGGGCGCAGTATCCCGTGCGGAACTTGTCAAGGTGATGGGACTTAGCGCCGGTCTTATTTCTGCCGTCGTGCGGCGGCTCATAGCCAGGGACCTCGTCGTGGAATCGGGGCTGGAGCCAAGCAAACTAGGCCGACGCAGAGTTGCGCTCAAGTTATGCCCCGGGACAGCATATACCGTGGGTGTGGAAATCGGTACCTTCTTCTTGCGGATTGGTNNATTGCCGTCAACGATATTGCCGGAAATGTGTGTCATAAGCTCGAAACCCGCACCATGCTTTCGGAGGGATTATCCCGAGTCGTGGAGAGCTGCTTTAAAAGCATCGATCAAGCGGTGAACGAGTCCGGCGTGAGTAAAGATGCCGTCGTCGGCATCGGGGTCGCACATTCGGGCGTCATCGACAGCAATCAGGGTATCGTCCTATCATTTCCCCGGCCGGGACAGATGGCGGAGTGGAGGAGCGTCGCTTTACGCGAAATGGTTGAAGAAAGATTCAAGGTGCCGTGTGTTGTGGAAGACAGCGTTCGCATGGCGGCTTTGCTCGAAAAGCAGGTTGGGGTAGCCCTCGATCTGTCTGATTTTGTATACATCCGAATCGGGATGGGTATCGGCTCCTGTATCTTTATCGATGGAGAACCGTACCGGGGCGCGGGCGGGAGTGCAGGCGAATTTGGCCATATGACCGTCGATGAAAATGGTCCGCTATGCAGCTGTGGCAACAATGGTTGTCTCTCTGCGCTGGCATCCTGCGGCGCAATCATACAAGGAGTAACCAGCGCTATCCGCAAGGGAGTTCATTCCCGGATTCAAGAGATCGTGGATAATGATTTCGAGCAAATCACCATCGAAATGATTTTGGAGGCTGCGGTCCAAAACGACTCGCTGGCATTTCGCGCACTCAACGCCGCCGCCACCCATATTGGTGTCGCTCTGGCGGACGTCGTAAATCTTCTAAACCCGTTCGTTGTGATATTCAGCGGACCGTTGTTCCAAAGCAATCCGCGACTGATGCTGGACTCGATTCAGCGCGTTATAAGGCAAAGGGCTCTGGAAAAGGCTGCCCACGAAGTTCAGCTCATCGTATCTACCCTGGGAGGGGATGCTCCAGCCTTGGGGGCGGCACGCTTCGCAGCCGCAAAATCGATTGGAAAACTATATGCCCAAAAGGCTTGATCCGTTAGCTGTCCGGCACCGACTCTCTCCCAAGTTTCGAGCGATGGTACGTCTTGTTTTTGAATGTGCTTGAAACACCTACGTTGCTTTCCAGTCGCAACCGATGGAAATCGAAGCGCCAGCATTCCGTACCCAACCTATCTGTCTTCACTCGATCACGGCCATACTTTTTTCCCACCGCTGCCACGAGAGCGGCGCTACTTCGCCCACTAGAAACAGATAGGCTCCGGCCGCGATCAGCAGCGCTACCGCTGCACACGCAAACGCCAGGAAAAAGGAATGCGTCCTGGAAACAATGAGTCCCGTCATTAACGGCGAGACTACGCCGCCCAGGTTGCCCGCGGCATTCTGGACTCCGGTCCATTTTCCGGCTGCGGCGCGTCCGGCGAGCGTTTGAGTGATAGCCCACACATTGGAGCTGAACAGGCCGACGGCAAGGGAGGCAACGGTCAGCAGAACCAAGGCAAACGACGTGTCACGAACCATAGCCGCGGGTAGTAGCAGTGTGCAGAGCAACAACCCGCCGACAACAAAGCTCTTGCGCACGCGTGTAACGCTCGCACCGCGCGCGATTAAACGGTCTGAAGCCCAGCCGGAGACAAGAGCGGAAAGTGCGCTTCCGCAGAAAGGGAGCGCCCCGAATAGTGCCATGGCACGCACGCTGAAATGCCGCTCCACGACAAGATAGTAAGGCAGCCAGGAAAGGAGAAAATACCAGGCGTAACCATAGCAGAACATGCCAAGCGAGGTGCCGAAGGTGTCGCGGCGGCCGAGGACGTGAAAGAAGCTCGGGCTGGGCGGACTGCTCTCGCGTGGAACTCGCTCGCCGGTCCCAGCCCAAAGGTACCAAGGAACCAGCCACAACAGACCGATCGCTCCAGCAGCGATGAACAGCACCCTCCAGCCCCAATACGCCACGACGAGTCCGCCCAGCAGCGTGCCAAGCGCCGGGCCGGCTTTGGCGCCGACATCGATAAGAGAGTTGGCGCGGCCGCGTTCGTGTTCAGAGAAGTTTAGNNGGCGACCGACTCTCCCAGACCGAGAAACAACCGAACGATCAGCAGGGCGGAAATGGTGTGAGTGAAGCCGGTCAGCAGAGTTACGACAGACCAGAGTGTGTACGCCGCGGCATAGAGCCGGTTCACGTTGAAGCGGTCCACTAGCCAGCCCGCCGGGATCTGGCAGAACGAGTATGTCCAGAAGAACGCGGAGAATAGCAGGCCGAGTTCAGCGGGAGACAGGGTCAGTTCGCGCCCTAACACCGGCGCGGCGACTGACAGATTTCCACGGTCCACATAATTAATGAATACGGACAAGGACAACAGGGCAACTAGGCGCCACCGCTGGCTTTGCAACGGAGACTCAAAGCTGAAAATGGCCATGAGCATTTCCCCTAGGTTCCGAAAAATTGCAGCATGTGCTCGCGAAGCTCGTCGATTTGGACCGCCATGGCCTTGCCGGCCCCCTGGAGTTATGCGCTTCGATCGCAGCGAGAGTCTTTCCGTGCGGACAAGATGTTAAGCCGGTGCACGCTGTCAATCTGGTCCTTTCTGTCACCGCTCATTGTAGGAATCGTAAGGATAGCCTACTAATGGATGAATATTGCATACAATATTTGCTCGCTGTAAGCTTTCCGTGGATAGGAACACCTGGAGCGGATCCTCTGCAAACGTGGCTACAATTCTCCTGACAGGGAAATGAACGGTTCAATGTGGACAAGACGGGAATGGTTGGTGGGAATTGCTGCCTGGTTGAAAACGCAATCCGCTGTAGCCGCACTGGGAGAATTTGCGGTGGCACCGGATCATGCGGATGAATACATCGACGCGCATGTCCACGTCTGGACGCCCGATAAGAGCCGGTATCCGCGGTCGGGACGGGATCGGGATGCCCAGTTCGAGCCGGTCAGTTTTACCCCCGAGGAGCTATTTGCGAACGCGAAACCGTGCGGGGTAAAGCGCGTGGTTCTGATTCAAATGAACTTCTACGGATTTGATAACTCTTACATGCTGGACGCAATCAAGAAAAATAAAGGGGCTTTCCGCGGCGTGGCCGTGGTTGACGAAACAGCACCAGATGTAGCGCACAAGATGCGGAACCTGGCCGCGCTTGGCGTCCGCGGTTTTCGTATCAGTCCCGGCGATCAACCCCAGACCTGGCTTGATTCGCCCGGTATGGCGGCCATGTGGAAGTGCGCAGCCGAAACCTCGCAGGTTATGTGTACGCTGGTTAACCCCGATGCGTTGCCGTCGATCAACAGAAGGTGCGCGAAGTTCCCGGAGACGAAAGTAGTCATCGACCACCTCGCACGCCTCGGAATGGATGGTCCGATCCGTGACTCTGACGTCTCGGCGCTCTGCGATCTGGCGCGGCATGACCATGTGTATGTGAAGGTCTCTGCCTTTTACGCGCTCGGGAAAAAACAATACCCCTATCAGGATCTCGCCGATACGATCCGCCGGGTGCGCGATGCGTACGGCGCGAACCGGTTGATGTGGGGCAGCGATTCTCCGTTTCAGGTGGAGAACGGGAACACCTACGCCGGTTCAATCGAGTTGGTGCGAGACCGGCTCGATTTCCTTACCAGCGATGAGCGCAAGTGGATGCTGCGGAAGACGGCTGAAAAAGTATTCTTCAAGGCATCTTGAGACGCTTCGCGGTTATTTTCCGATCCGCGCTATCGCATCTATTTCTACTTTTATTCCTCCCCAAAGCATCGATTGAACGGTCGTCCTCGCCGGGCGAGTGCCCTTGAAAAACTCCACGTAGATGGCATTAAAACGGTCAAAGTCCTGAATGTCTTTTAGGTGACAGGTGCACTTGACCACATCTTCTGGAGTACCCCCTGCTGCCTTGAGGATTTGCCTGATATGGTCCAGGGTTAGCCTAGTTTGTTCCTCGATGGTTCCCTCCACAACTTTCCCCGTCTTCACATCCAGTGGGCCTTGGCCGCTAACATAGAGCCATCCATCGATTGCCACACCAGCAGAGTAAGCACTGGGGGAGAGTAGCTTGTCCGGATGGTTGATTTCGAGCTTGCTCATTTTCCCTTTTCTCCTGTCTTGTGGGATCTCAAGGATGAGGCGAAGTACCGGTTAGCTGGCAAAATCCTGACGATAACGCTTGAGCGCTTCCTCTGCATTTCCATTGATCAAGTAAAGTTTGCCCCGGAGACTTCGCTCTTCTCCGGTCCTAATAACCGGGCCGAAGTACGGATCTGCGTGAAAACACTTGTTGCCCTTTGCATCGCCATAGATGTGGTCTGCCTGTTCAAATCCCAGGGCTGCCGAGTGTGCTCCGTTCATGCCCTCGATGATGACGACAGAAGCCTTGGCCTCCACCGGTGCAACGGGAAGAGCGCGGTGGCCGACGGGAATGAATCCGTTGGCGCCGGCCACCTTGTAAAGCTTGACATCGCGTCCTGCAATTTCGGCAAACGTTCGCAGACGTTCGCCATCAAACAAGTATGTCCTGCTAGCCTCGGAGTCAACCAGAGAAGGCGACTCCAGTCCCACGGCGCAGAACGCCCAACCTGTGTTTTCCATCGCCTGCCGCATGTCGTTGCGCACGGTCAGATGAATGTCAACGCAATCCGCGCGGGCCGTTAACCGTATGGAGAATTTTCCTTTCTCAGGCGCCAGGCAGTCGGCGAACAGCTCTTTGCCGGGTCTGACAACTCTCCATTCAAAGGGAATATGCCGATAGTCTTTTCCGCGCCCGTCTGGCTCCGAAGGAGGAAAGTGGTCGTCATAGAGAAAGCCCTTTTCGTAGCCAATGATCTCACTGGTTCGAAGGATAATTCGTTCACAATGGCCGAGCCAGTTCGTCCTCACATCGGCGCAGAGGCGCCAGTCATGAAATGCCTTCTGTCTGGTACGGTAGTCCGCGTACGGGCCTTCCCACTTATATGGATTGATGGTCACGGTATTTTGGGGTTCAACTCTACCGCCGGCCGCCAACATTTCGGGGGCCGCGGAAGCCACGGCCAGCGATGTCAGAAAGCTTCTTCGCGTGATCAAGCGCGCCTCCTTACAGCCGTACTAGCCGTCTTTCAATTGTTGACTGGCCTGCTGCCCGCCTGTTGTTTCAGCTCTGATAGTTTCTTTTCCAGAGGCCGGTATCCGTATNNCCGCAAGGGCGATAGCACCGCGGTCCGTCTGGTTACGCGCAACCGCCGCATAGGCTTCGATGGATTCCCTAAGCGTGGCCAACGCTTTCGTGGTTTCCTCAACCGCTTGTCCGGTCTGGTGCGCCGCTTCTGCGGTCGCGGCACGCCGCACAGACTCGACCACCATGATGTATTTGACCGAAAACTCCATTCTCTTGGCCCAGTATTCGGCGTACTTCTTACCCTCTGGAGTTGCGACGGAGACGGCCTGTTGTGCCGCCTTCCATCCTTGCTCGTAGTTTTTCCGGTTTTCCTCCAGGTAATCAGGCACCGGACCCGCTTTCCACTGCCTCATTAACATCTTTGGTACCGGAACGGCGATAAACTCGTCGTCGCGTTCCCACACAACGGTGGCAGCGTCCACACTGTGCATGGTGGTCAGGAGATCTTTCCCGCACTGTTGGCCGCAAGCCGCCGCCAGTTGTTCGGATGCGATCTTGTCGGGATCGGCATTCGGATCCCAGGCTGCCCGCGCCAAGTATGCCAACTCTGTATCGTGATCTCCCGGGAATCGCTCGCGCGCGACAATTCCCTCCCACCCCGTCTCGCGAAGAATTTTCAAGACTTTTTGCAGCGACGACGTCGTTATCTGCGGAACGATTCCAATGTTGTCGTCATCCACCGTCAGGTTAATGATTGGATGAATTGGACCATCGGATAATTTCTTCAAAATGTCGGACCGCAAAAGAAGATGCGTGAGGAAGTTGTCCGGCATCATTTCAAATTCTGAATTTGGCGGCAAGACTTTGGGGAGAATAGGAAACAGTTCTTCGGCGAAACCCCAATAAAGAAACTTCATGTCGGGACGCTTGCTCTCACTGACCGCGCCGGAATCTTTTACCAGCCAATCAAAGAAATAAAGCGATGCAAGGTCGCCCTTCACCTCGTCGGCAGCCTTCTTATCAAGCTCGGATCTCGAGAAAGATGTGAACTGATAACCACTCCGGTGCTGACTTGCATCCAGGACATGATCCAGAGTTGTGACCTCACCGATGTGATACCTTCCGTCGAGGGCGTCCCATGCCCGCTTGTACTGATCCGTCCATTGACGCCATTCGTTGATGGAAATATTGACGCGATCGGCTCGAGGATAGGTGTCAATCGTTGCCCGAACTACAGCAGAAGAAAGCTTATGCAAACCCGGGTCGTCGAGCTTCGTATCGGGTCCGGGAGCTGTGGTCAATTGGTTTAGCATGTGAATCGGCACGGCACCGCCAAGCAGAGGAGCAAACTCCTTCGGATATTCGCTGACCGTCGCATTGATCACACATTCCATGCCGCGGCTGTGACCGTAGTCAATCAGCTCTTGCTGGAGCGTGACGCCGGCGCGGAGGATTTGGTCAGGCGTTCCGTGCAGCGGCAAGTCAGGATTCCAGAACTCCTTCGCATCTGCGGGGAAGGCTGATCGGCCCGGCATATCGGGTGTAATCGGATAGTGGTAGCTGTACCAAAGGGTGGCAGTTTGACGTTTGATGCCGTCGACTTGATATGCCAGAAAGGGCTGCCAGGCGAAGGCAAAAATGTTTAGCCGGTTGTATTTCATCTTCGCAAGCTGGTCGATAAGCGGGCGAAAATCCTTGATGCCCCAAGCTTCCCCACTATCCGCAAAATCCTGGATCGTAGGGTGGGCACGCACCCGAAATATTGGCTCCATGACCACATTCAGGCTGGGCATAGTGAACTTCGATTTCGCAGGCAGAGCGTCCCGATCGAGCAGGTACCGCACCCCCCAACGCTCAGCCAATTCATAGACCGCCCACAGGGTGGCTCTTGAACTGCCTCCCCCTACAATGAGTGTTGGCGTGGCAGCTTCCACGCGCTTGATCACGATGCCCTGGTCCCCAACCTTCGGGAAAACCTTGATGAGCGGATTGGAGGCCGGAGTGCCAATGAGAAATACCGCCGAAGAGGAAGCGCCTGCCGTAGTCGTTGGCTGGACTTTGAGCCCAAAGAGGCTGTTCAAATAGCCGCAGAGCTCCGAAGCAGCCCATCTTTCTAGTTCGGGTGCATTCTCACCCACCACCACTGCCACCCGACCTGTAGTTGGGCTGGCATCGAGATGTGCCGCACATAGAACAACAATAGTAATGATAAGGACGAGCCAGCATGTGATGGCACTTGCGTTTTTCTTGGTCATTTGCCTTCTCCTATGGACTCGCGACTACTTTCCAGTTTGCCAAATGCAGATCCTGCTATCGAGATTTCGCGCCTACCGAGTTTATCGTAAGAATACAGTTATGAAGTATATATACAATGTCATGCCGATAAAATGAATTTATTAGTTCCATGTTGAATTATAATGCTTATGTTTTCCATCTTTTGGAATGATGATTTGTCACCGTGATGTGGATGGAATCTCGCGAGTCTAGTGAAACCCTGTAAACTAGTTGCCAGACATGCCTAATCAGGAGGGCCTGATGAATAGATCGGCCATTTCATTCTTAGAGCGTCTCGCCCACAAGAAGCCTCTGATCGGCACCTTGGTGAGCACCAGTCAGACCGAGGTCGCAGAGGCCTTATCACTTTGCGGATTTGAATGGCTTTTTATCGATGTCGAACATTCTGTAGTGGACATGGCGGCGGCGCAGCACATCATTCAAGCGGTAGCGCCACGGAGTTATGGCGTGATTCGTCTGCCTGACAACTCTACGGAACACGTCAAGAAGGCGCTGGACACGGGATGTGATGGCGTCATTGTACCCATGATCAAATCTGTTTCGGATGCGGAGCGTGCAGTCAGCTTTGCAAAATACGCTCCCCTAGGAAATCGCAGCGTGGGCTTGGCGAGAGCGCAGGCCTATGGATTGAACTTCAATGATTATCTCAGTAGCGCTAACACAAAGATCGCTCTGATCTTGCAGATTGAGCATATAGATGCGGTCGAGCACGTAGAGGAGATCGTAGCAATTCTGGGAGTCGATGCCATATTCATTGGTCCCTACGATCTCTCCGCAAGCATGGGGTTGCTCGGACAGACTTCCGCACCCGAGGTAGTTGAGGCTATTGGACGAGTCCGCCAAGCTTGTCGCAACGCAAAAGTTCCGTGTGGAGCATTCTGCATGACCGCCAATCAGGCCCGGGATGAAATTGCTGGCGGAGGGCGCCTGATCGTCCTTGGAACAGATCTATTGTTCATGACAGGCAATGCAAAAGCGGCGTTGGAGAGTCTGGCCCTCGAACACTCGTAGCGACAGCATGACCTGAATCTCTAAGGTTGGCCCCGCAACCCCTGCCAGAACCCGGCGATGATCCGGTTGACCTTCGTGGCGGCCTCCATCTGCACCATGTGGCCGCTGCTGGAGAGAACCTCGACGGTTAAGTTTCCTGGCAGATTCCGCGTGTGTGACACCGGCAAGATGCGGTCTTCCGCTCCCCAGATTACGTAGGCGGGCATTGCCAAAGCGCTCACTTGATCGCGCAGGATGAGGGCTTGGCGTCCGTCGGGGCAGAATTGGCTGGCAATCGCGCGCAGCGACGACTCCACGCCGTCCATACGCTTAAACTTCAGGACGTTCTCAATCAGTTGGCGGGTGACAAGTTTCCGATCGGCGAACAACTTTTCGATCTGAGGCAGCAAGTCCTTGCGTCGACCTGCCGATATGAACCCCTCGATGTATTCGACATCGATCTCAGAGCCCAGCCCTGCGCTCGCGATCAACACTAGTGAGGCGACGCGGCCGGGATAGGCAAGCGCAAACTGGATGGCGATGGCTCCTCCCATTGAGTGCCCTACCAGATGCACCTTTTGCAAGCCCAGAGAATCGAGAAATCCACGCACATCCTCAACGAACTCATCCAAAGTTCCGCTGCCAACTTGTTTGGACGAGCCGCCGTGACCACGAAGATCCAAGGCATAGACTGCGAGTTCCTCCGCCAGCGCCTCCTGATTGAAGAGCCAGTTGTTGAGGTCTCCTCCGAACCCATGAATCAGAAGGGCCGCCTCTTCGCTTTCGCCTCGCTTTAGATAACATAGAGACTGTGCCCGCACCTGAACCTGCATTGTTGATGAAACTGCATCCGCCTGCCCGGTTTGTTCCGGCACGAACCGGGCTTGGAAGTCCGCGATAAACGCATCGATCTCCTCGTCCGGAAACGTATCATCGGCGATCACCCCAATTAGGCCCGCGACAGGCACCAGATCGTCTTTCCGGGCCACGATGCGGCGGAGGATGCCGGAAGCGGGCGCTTCGAGAGGACTAAAGATCTTGTCTGTTTCGACCCCCACCAGTTCGGCGCCGGATTCGATACTCATCCCCTCCTGAACGTGCCAGTCGCCAATCCTCCCCTCCACCATCGAAAGACCCCACTTCGGCATAGTCAGGGGATGAATCTTTCTCATACCTTGTACTCCATGATTTCCCGAACCGCACCAGCAACTTTGCCAGCATCGGGAATGTACAGGTCCTCCAGCACGTCGCTGAAGGGTACGGGTGTGTGCGGCGGCGTAACCATCCGGATCGGCGCTCTGAGGGATTTGAAGGCGCGCTGCGCGACCAATGCAGATATGTCAGTGGCAATGTTGCAGCGCGGAGACGCCTCGTCGACCACAACCAGCCGGCCCGTCTTCTCGACGCTTCCGAGAATACTGTCTTCGTCCAGCGGCGATGTGGTTCGCAGATCGATCACCTCGCACGCGCACCCTTGTGCGGCGAGCGCGTCCGCGGCTTCCGAGACGATGTGGACCATTCGGCCAAGCGTCACGATCGTCACATCGGAGCCCTCGCGAACGAAATTCGCCTCTCCGAACGGGATCGCGTNNGGAACCTCCCCCTGGATCGAGTAAAGCAGCTTATGCTCAAAAAAGATCACCGGATCGTTGTCACGTATAGCCTGGATCAGCAGGCCCTTGGCGTCATAAGGAGTCGATGGGATCACGCACTTCAGTCCCGGGATATGAGTGAAGAGTGGATACAGACATTGCGAGTGTTGCGCGGCAGCGCGAAAACCAGCGCCGTACATCGTGCGCACT
>PLBX01000464.1 GCA_003135495.1 Acidobacteriaceae bacterium
TATATGCATCATCTCGTGGAAGCCCGTAATGTCGAAATTGAGAATCGACCGGTTATGAACCAAGCCTTGCAGCACAGGCCTTGATGGGCAAAATAACTTCAACTTAATCCCGCGCTCACGAGTCCAGCGCTCCAGGAACGCCAGCATTCCCAGCCCACCGCCGCTGATCGCCTCTACTTCGGACAGATCCAGCGCTATAAGACTTGACGGAGCCTGTGCCTGCACGAAGTCGCGCAGCTTGAATACGGAGTCGCTCTTCAAAATCCGCCCCTTGCATTCAATCACCGACACCTCATTCAATTCTTCGACATTAATAGCCAGCATCCGGTCCTCCGCTGTCTCAACCTAGTACTCGCAAAATCAGGGCCAACCAATAGCATCCATAAGCTTCAATCGTTTACCCAGCCCCCTACGGCCTAGGCCTTAGAATTTAATGTCATAAACAGTGCAATGTCTTCCTACGGACAGTTCCGTAAGTACACTAATTACTTGCCTTAGATTGAACTTCTGAGCACCGCCGTAAGCACAAAAAATCTAGCCATTGTTCCTCAAATATGTAGAATTTAGCTGCGTTTGATCTTTGCGGTTCGTCAGCAGTAACCCGCCCCTAAGCGCGACCTGCCTGCACCGTGCTGCGAGTTCCGGCGCACACCTCAACAAATGGAACACGGCACCATCATGGAAACAGGAACAGTAAAGCGGTTTAACGATGCCAAGGGCTATGGTTTGATCAGCCGCCAGAATGGCGAGGACGTTTTCGTTCACTTCTCCGCCATCCAGGCAAACGGTTTTCGCAGCCTGCAGGAAGGTCAACAAGTTCAGTTCGACGTAGTGAAAGGCCCCAAGGGCTGGCAGGCCGAAAACGTCAAAGGCGTCTAAACCACAAATGAAATTCGGGAAAAAGAAAAGCGGCCCACATGGCCGCTTTTCTTTTGCGTAACTCGTTGGCAATTGCACCATTTGTAATCACACCGTATTGGAATTAAACCCTTGTCATCCTGAGCGAAGCGAAGGACCTCTGCATTTCCTCGCAACTGCAACGCCTCTTCTTCTCACAACCACATTCGCCGGTCCTGGCATCAACTTTACCGCCCGCGTACAATCAGCAATTCGACTCTATGTCTGACATTCGCCGTGGTCTCATCATCGTCAACACCGGCCCCGGCAAGGGTAAAACCACCGCCGCCATGGGAACCGCCCTGCGCGCCGTTGGCCAGGGGATGCGCGTCCTTATGCTGCAATTTCTCAAAGGCTCCTGGCATTACGGAGAACTCGATGCCGTCAAAGCCTTCGGAGACAAATTCATCCTGAAGCAAATGGGCCGCGGCTTCGTCAAAGTAGGCGCCGAGAAGCCCGACCCCGAAGATGTACGCATGGTCGAAGAAGCCTGGGATGAGGCCGAAAAGGCGATCCAATCCGGCGAATGGGACTTGGTCGTTCTCGACGAAATCAATTACGCCATCAGCTACGGTATGCTAGACCCAGTCAAGGTGGCGGAATCTCTGAAGCACAAACCAGAAATGGTTCACGTCATCTTGACCGGACGAAGCGCGCATCCGACAATTGTCGAGCTAGCCGACACCGTTACAGAAATGCGCCAGGTAAAGCACGCCTACGAAAAAGGCGTAATGGCGCAAAGAGGAATCGAATACTGAATTAGTAATTTGCGATTTGTAATTGGTAATTTGAGCCGAATTTCAAAGCGCGCGACGGTTTTAAAATTACCAATTACAAATTACCAAATTACAAATTCCCCCATGACTTGGTTCAAACGACAATCCGGCGANNCGCCAGATTATCTGGAAGAAAGACCTTGAAGACAATTTCAACGTCTGCCCCAAGTGCGACAAACATTTCCGCATCGACGCGCGAGCGCGCCTGGCACAGCTTCTGGACGACAACGAATACGAGATCTTCGACAGCAATCTAGTCTCGACCGATCCGCTGAAGTTCGTCGACCTCAAAGCCTATTCTTCGCGCCTGAAATTCGCCAAGGCCGATACCGGCTTGAAAGATGCCATCATTAACGCCCACGGAAAACTTAACGGCAGACCCGTGATCGTAAGCGCGATGGCCTATTCCTTCATCGGCGGTAGCATGGGAGCAGTTGTAGGCGAGGCCATCACCCGCGCCATCGAGAAGGCAATCGAAACCCGCGTCCCCATCATCATCGTCTCCGCATCNNACCGATCCCACCACCGGCGGTGTCACCGCTTCATTTGCCATGCTGGGAGATCTGAACATCGCCGAACCCGGCGCATTGATCGGCTTCGCCGGCCCAAGAGTCATCGAACAAACCATCCGCCAAAAACTGCCGCCCGGCTTTCAGCGTTCCGAGTTCTTGCTAGACCACGGCATGCTAGATGCCGTAGTCCCCCGCAAAGATCTAAAGCCCTACATAGCCCGCGCCCTGGACTTCATGGTCCACGCCGCCTAAAAAGTTTGCACCCTGTAAATCTGGACGCAGCTACACACCACTCAAAGCCCAAGCCNNGCCTGCGCGTCAGCGTGGAAGAGCGGCCCTTTAGGGCCGCGTAATCTCCAACCTCCACCGGGGCTTTAGCCCCCGTCTTTACGCCGCCGCTTCTCCTGATGCGGACGCGCAATCCGATCAAAGGTCTTCCCGGGTCTTTCACTTTAGCCCCTCAGAAAGCCTTTCAAGGTTCATACCCCACCGTTCGCAGACCTAACGTCGAACTCGCACCCCGGACTTGTTACCATACTTTCAGCTAGTACACTCTGAGCCAAAAAGAAATGTCCTACGACCAAGCAGTCTCGCAGATGTACGCCTTGGGCCACGAATTGTCGCAGACGCCTGCGCACAAATTCGACCTGGCTCACATCCGCGTCCTGCTCTCTGCGCTAGGCCATCCCGAAAAGCGCTTTCCAAGCGTGCTCGTGGCCGGCACCAACGGTAAGGGATCCACCGCCGCATCGCTGGCATCGATCCTTCAAGCCTCAGGCCTGCGCACGGGACTCTACACCTCACCGCATCTGGTTCGGATTAACGAACGCATTCGCCTCAACGGTCAATCCATCGCCGACGACGATTTCGCCATGCTGCACGAAGTGGTCGATCGAACCGCCCAGCGCCTCGTCGGCGAAGGTGACCTCCCGTGGCATCCCAGCTTTTTCGAAATGCTCACCGCTATGGCCTTCGAGTATTTTGCCCAAAACCATCCCGACATCGTCGTGTTCGAGGTCGGCATGGGAGGCCGTCTCGATGCCACCAACGTAGTCGATCCGCGCCTCAGCATCATCACCGACATTGCGCTCGATCATCAGAATTACCTTGGTACAACCGTCGCTCAAATCGCCCGCGAGAAGGCTGGAATCATCCGCCCCAACGGTGTTGTCGTCACCCTGCCTCAGTCGCCCGAAGCCAACGACGTCATCGGTAATGCAATCCTCGATCTCGGCGCGCGAGCCGTGAATGCCGTCCCCTACGTGCCCCCGGTCTCGCCCGGCAGCGACAGCAGTTTGGCTGTCGATCGCAATCAGCCAGATCGCAATCCGTCAGCTCGCAGCCAGCCAGCTTTTCGAAATCGTTATCCGCTCGAAGTCCGCGGTTCGCAAATTATGGTGGACTCGCCGCTCGTCGGCCGTCATCAACTCCGCAATCTCGCGCTATCAATCGCCGCCGCCGAAGAATTGCACAACCAAGGCATGCAGCGCATCACTCCCGCCACCATCGAAAAAGGAATCCGCGATACAAAATGGCCGGGCCGCTTCCATGTGGTTCCTGCGACAAACGACACGCCCGAGTACGTCCTCGATGTTGCGCACAATCCCGCCGGAGCCTGGTCGCTTCGCTCGACTCTCTCAGCCGCTTACCCTACGGTTGGAAATGGCCGCAACCTGACTCTCGTATTCGGCGTGATGCGCGACAAAGCCGTTCAGGAAATGACCGAAATTTTATTTCCTGTCGCCGATCAAGTGATCGTGGCCACCGCCAATAACCCACGCTCGGCCACGCTCGCAGAAATCCGGCAAGCCGCAGCGCGCATGGCGGAAAGCGCTCATATCGAGGACGCCCCCGACGTAGCTTCGGCCCTGCGTCAAGCTCAAAAGCAGGCTGTTACCAGCGGCTTGGTCGTAGTAACCGGCTCAATTTACATTGTGGGAGAAGCGATGCAAATCTTGGGAATCAGCATCTAAACAACGTGTAGCGCGGGCGCCCTCGCCCGCGAAAAGCCNNAACGTGAACAACATCGCCACCACCGCCGAACCAGAAAGAGAACCAGAAAATGACCGAGGACAACTCCGCTCAGAAGCCGCCTCCGAAACGCCCGCTTGGTCCAGCAGCGCCCTTCCACAAGAATGCGCAAAGCGCCACGGCTGGCCCAGCCGTTTGCGGTCTTATTTCATCCTCGCGCCGCTAATCTGGGTCTACACCGTCGTCTTGGGAACCATTTCTCTGACCCTCTCATTCCTCGATCGCGACGGCGGCCTACAGCACAAATTCGCCCGCCTCTGGTCGAAGCTGGTCATGAAGACAATTCTCTCGCCGGTAAAAGTTACGGGAAGTACGGACTTCGACAATTCCAAGCCGAAAGTTTATGCCGTTACCCACGCCTCCGCGCTCGACATTCCAATCCTCTACGTCTACTTACCGTTTCAGTTCCGCATCGTCTTCAAAAGCGAACTGCTTGCCTACCCATTTGTGGGCTGGCATCTGAAGCGTTCCGGGCAAGTCTGCATCAACCAGCAAAATCCCGCGGCCTCAATCGGTGCAGTCAAATCGGCGCTGCGCAGCCTCCGCAAAGGCATGCCTCTGGTAATTTTTCCCGAGGGAGGCCGCACACCCAACGGCCAGCTCCAACCTTTTTTGCCCGGGGCGTTCTTTCTAGCCATCAAAGCCGAAGCCGATATCGTTCCCATCGCCCTCGTCGATACCTTCGACCTTCTCCCCATGAACACCTATCACATCAAATGCCAGTCCCTGGAGGTGCGAGTAGGCGACCCAATCTCGACCGCTGGATTAACCGTTCGCGACACCGACGCCGTTTCCGCCAAAGTAAAATCCGCAATCGAGTCGCTGCAATCCGCCCCAACAAGCAAATCTCTCTAACAATTCCCCCGATCATCGGTCATAATTTTGAATTCGATCGTTAAAATACGTCTGTGTCCCCTGTCTCTCTGTGCCC
>PLBX01000518.1 GCA_003135495.1 Acidobacteriaceae bacterium
GGGGCAAGCCCCGTCTCTACGGGAATTTATGGTGAGGGATCGCCTTGCACCATTTTTCGATAATTGTGTTCTGGCAGCGTGGAGGCTATGTGCGTGGCGTGGTGGCGGGGCTGTGCCTCGCCGGGACGGGGCTGAGCCCCGTCCCCACACGAGCGGGGCAGATCCTGCGGGCACTCGATTCCGTTGCGGGCGAATGAGGCTGCTACTAGTTCCATTAACTCTTCCATCGGGGCTCCTATCGGCGCGGGGTGGACGGGCGAGGTCGCCCGTCCCCACACTCAAGCGAAATATGTCACCGCTTATTGCCATCCACACTTTCCATCCACTTCGGGGGGATGGAATCCCGTGAAAGATAAGGAGACAAAAAAGTCACCTCAACTTTGAGTCTCGTCCCTGGGTTTTTTGTTCGTTTGCCCCTTTTTCAGGAGTCTTGCAAACTGCTTGGGATGCTTAACGTACTCCCGTATATGGTATCTGTCAAGAGATAAACACAACCTGTTGTAGCTCTAAAGTGGTATGCATTTTCAATGTGCCTGCTATCCCTTTCATATTTCTAGGCCTAATGGATCGACTGCGAAGGGTCAGTATTCTGTAACCGGCACCTCCATTAGCACGAGCATCTTTCGATACGAATCTTTTCGGGTACTTTTCAGGTCCGCAATCCCTCGCTAGTCAGGTAGCCGGATAGGGAGGTGAGTTCTGAGAGGGACGCCAACCTAGGGGCGGCAAAACACGGGCCGAGCTCGTTGACGCGGGAGATGGCAATGCTGCGCTTTCATCGGTCGCTCGGGGCGGAAGGAGCAATGCGGGCACAAGGGGCACGTAGATATCCTCGAAGAGGGCTTGCGTGGTGATACGAGTTACACCGTCGCTGGATTCGACTACGTAATCGCCGGGACCGCCGGATTGTTCGCGGCCGAGTGCGTCGGTAAAAATGAGCGGCTGCTTGAGTTGACGAGCGCGTACCAGAAAGCGGGTGCGATAGACGGTCCATTGGTCATCAAAATTCATGGTGCATTCTTCCTCCCCGCGTGGGGCGGTTGATGTTGCAGATGCGGTTGCTGTCTTTCGGAATTGAGCGAGCACGCCGCTCATTGTTAGTGCGCTCAGCGTTGATGAATAATCGGTTGCAAGTGGAGCGACTTTACGCGGACTCGCATGTCGGGTCAATTACACAAGAATTGTGCAACGGTGGAATTCTGGTCCCGTGTTCGATGGAATTGCTGGCAGAAAATAATGAGTGGTGAAGTTCGTCGACAACCGCGAGAGTGGCGGGGTTTGAGAGCGGCGCGGGATATGTTTTGCAAGGTACATTTGTTTTAAGGACGGCATTTGCACAAGGGGTGCACAGGATTAAAACAATTCTGGGTTTGAGGTTGAGGCGAATTGGAAAGAATGGCAGCGGTGCTATTTGAACNNGGGGACGGACGCATTCGTCCGTCGCTACGTAAGGCGCCTCTCTGCAGTCTGAGAGGCGGCGAATCGGTTTGCTATAATTCACGGCGATTCACAACAAGACTCAGGCCGTCGGTGCTTCTTCTGGCTGCGCGGTTGACTAGGGCAATCCCAGACTTCGGAGACTCTCTATGAAACTCGCAGCGGTTATATCGTCGGCTCTAACGTTGATTTTATTTTTGGGCGTGCAATGCCTGCTGATGGCAAGCGGTCCGGCGGTTCTCGCACAAGATAAAACTCTCGCACAAGATAAAACTCTCGNNGGAAAGTAAAGGAAGCCTGAGTTGGAAGATTTATCACTCCGGCTCCAAGCTGCGAGTGGAACCGAGTTCGGCGAGCGCAACCATCTGGGCGCCGGAGGAAGACAAGGTTTATAACCTTCTTATCTTTCCGGAGAAGACGAACTGCATCGTGATGAAGACGTCACAGGCGCAGATGATGCGCAGCCCTCTGCAACTGGTTTACGGGGCCAACACTACTTTCAAGCCGACTGGGAATAAGGAGGATGTGGATGGGCACTCCTGTAGCGTTATCGAGGGAATCACGACCGCTAGCGACGGCACGACGTTCAATTCCAAGATTTGGGCGGCGGACGATCTGAAGGGTGTTCCATTGCGAATCAACATATATGCGGGTCTGCGCGTGGTGACGGCTACGTATCACGATGTTGTGGCCGGCAAACCGAATGCGGCGTTGTTCACGCCGCCCAATAACTGCATCCCTCCGGAGAAGACTTACCAGGTCGCTCCCAACAGGTGAATCAAGGTCAGAGGTAGGAGGTTAGATTGCAGAAGTAATCTCTCGGCATGATGGGGCTGACCTCTGCGATCTGACCTCTGAATTCTGACCTCCACAACGTCCAAATAAAAAAGAGGCCCTGTGAACCAGGGCCTCGATAGTTTTAACGGAGTTTACGGGTTATACGGCTTTTACTTGCCTAGCAATGTGCGCGGGCTTCCTACGCCGGTGCAGTAATCCCACTCCTTGCCAGCGTTCGAAGTGCACGAAGTCGTGGTGTTGGAGCCGGTGGTGACGTCGTAGAAGTTCTTCACGTAGGCTGCTGCTCCGCCGAGTTGCGAGTAGAGCAGATTGTTTTCCAGGGCCGAATAGTAGCCATGGCCGGTCGCGCCGTTGATTTGGCCGGTGCCGAACTTATTGCCTGCGTTGTTGACGATGCCGGCGAGCGATGGCGAAGCCACGCTGGTTCCACCGACTTGGTAAAAGTAGCAAGTTCCGCTGGCGTAGGCGCAATCGTAGACGACGACGCCGCTGTTGGGATCGGCATTGAATGACATATCCGGCGTGGCGCGGGGGGCCTGACCGAAGATGGGATATTGATAGTCCGCCCACGATCCGGTGTAGGATCCGGATGCGAAGGCGGAGGCGTAAATTTCCTGCGAGCTGGTGCCGCCGCCGGAACCTGCCCAGCAGCTTTCCGTCTTGAACGCCAAGGTTGTGGCATTACGGTTAACGGTAGTGCCGCCCGCGGAAGTCAACCACGGTGAAGAGCTGGGATAGGCAGCGCCGCAGCCCGAATCGCCGGCCGACGCGAAATAGGCGACGTTCTGGTAATAGTCGTAACCGAAATACTGGTCGTAAGCGGTTTCACCCACGAATTCGCCTTCGCCCCAGCTATTGGTCACGTCGCCACCGCCGGCAGCCGAAACGAGACCAGCGGCTACGTATTCGGCGTAAAACAGATCGGCGTTGGAATTCGAGCAAGCTTCGACGAGCACGATTTTAGCCTGGGGTGCCATTACGTGCGCCCACTCGATGTCAAGAGACTCTTCCAAGCCCCATCCTGCGTTGAAGGCGGGGGTGGTGCAGTCGCCGTTGCCATTGGCATAAACCTTGGTGAAGTTAGCGGCAGGCAAACCGAACTGAGTGTCGAAGGTCGTGAGTTCGGAAGCGGCATAGGGGTTGTCATAAGCATCGACGATGGCGATGGTTCCCCAACCACCCTTTTGCGGTCCACCCGGCGAATTGATGTTTGGAACGCAAGGTCCGGTGGAAGTCGGAATCTTGTAGAGGCAGCCCATGGAACTCGGTGTCTCGTAGTGTTGCGTGATGGTGACGCCGTTGACGATCCCTTCAATACCTGCTTCTTGCACTTGACCTTTGGCGGCTCCGAAAACCCAGTTGGTGTGGGCGCGACGGCCGGCATCTTCCAGGCGCTCGACGCTGGATTCTGGCGTGAGCCAGTTGTGAGGTCCAGCTTGAGCGGTTGAAGCTGGAGCGTTTCCGCTGCCGGGGAGTTTTTGCGCTCCGGCGAAGGTTGAGAGACTGCCGACCAACAACGCTGCTGTGGCTACTGCAACTAACTTTCTGCTTTCAAGTCGAAACATGCTTTCTCCTGGTTAGAAAAATTTGTGGATTTTGACTTACAAACCGCAGTCCTTCGGCTTCTAATAAGAATCGTTATCCCGTCCGATAGAGTGTGGTTTAACTATGCTTGAGTGGGGCCCCGGGGCATGCTCAACAACGCAGATGAACACTGTCTTGATTGCTCACGCCTCGCTAAAAATTAAAGTTGATGTGCTAGCTGCCTAAACTGCTTGCGAATCATTGATACCGGCACATTCTTTCGGCGACCGGCCATGGCTAGACAGCTGCCAGGCAAAAGGGCATCGCACTGACCGAATGCTTTTTCTAAGTCTGTGGGGGAAAGGGTGAAACTCTGCACGGGACGCGGACTTCACGGCCATCGACTGCAGGTAATCTTGTTCTAGGCGGTTATATTTGTCAAGAAACAAATCGCAATTGGGAGCGAAAATTTTTTATAAAGTGATGACGTACGCAACAATTTGCATCTCTTGACCAACTTGCTTCAACCAACGTCCCAGGCTCAGGTCCGTAGTTGAGTCTGGGACGCTTTTTTGCGGGCTGATTTTGTCTGGTCCGTTGCTTAAGCTCTTAGGTTGGGAGTCCGAATCTGTCCGGGCCGCTCGCAAACCCCGCGCGCCAAGCCAACTTTGGAGAGCCCCCAGCAACTCCAGAAGTACGGCATCGAAGAAGCCATAACAGGTAACCAGCCAAAGACTATTAATGGGTTTGACTGCTGTTCGCCACTCCCGCCGCGCCAAAATATTGTTCGCTAAGCGAGACTTTCACCGGCTCACTGATGTCGTTTTTCCAGGTATCCATGCGGTATTTCTCAAGCGCCGGCATCACGTCGGATTTGACGGACTCGAAGGGCGGAATCTCTCTGGAAAGAATCTTATAAATGTAGTAACCCTCATCTGGCTCCTCAAATAGCGCGGAAACTTCCCCCGGCTTCAGATCGAATACGACCTGCTGGCTGCGTCGCAATTTACCCCGTTGCATCTTTTCGAGTTTGGCGGGCGGCAGCCCTTCCCGTATGTTGGAGGTATCTTGCGCCTCCTTCTGAAGCGCTTCGAAGTCCGCACCNNACACCGGCCCGAGCCCGCGAGTGGATCGCCAGGGCAACCAGCTTCATTTCGGGAGCGCTCTCGGCGATGGGTTGCTGGATACCACTCGGCCCGTCCTTGAACTTAGTCCAGGGTATGAAAACGCGGAGAAGCGTCGCTTGTTCGAACTGCGCGGGATTTTCACGAAAGAACTTTTCCAAATCGCCCGGAGCGAACTGTTTGGACTTTGCTTGCAGATCCTGAAGCAGCACCTATCCCATTAACTGGAGGCGCGCCAGCTCGAGTCTTGTCTGAAAAACGGGGTCCTTGTCCATTCCCCGCTTTTGCGCCTCACGGGCGAACAGGGAGAATTGGACATAGTAAGTGGCAAATTGAACTTTGGTCGCCGTCGTCGAACCGGCCCCTAAGGCGTCCGCGAGCTTCTCAAACTCGGAGCGGGTCAGGACGGTTCGGCAAGGCGCCTTCTTCGGTTGCCAGTTAGGATCGGTCCCGCAAAAACCATCCATCGTGACCACGGGGGCGTCGGGGCCAACTTTGGGGGCATTCGCCTTGTCAGCGCTCGCCGCCGGTGGAGCCGCGGGGGGGGCCGTCTGACCTGCTACCGCGCCGCTGAGCAACGACATCGCAAGTACCATCTCAACTACCAAAGATAAGATCCAGAATCTGTGATGATGCACGCTCATTCCTCCCAGATGAATCTAAAAACTTTCAATGCTACCACGCCCAAGGCTGCGGAAACGGTGGGGGACGGGTGTCTCGGCTGCCAGCAATATGATGGCCGGGTGGGGACGCCCGGCTCTCCACCAGCAAGATCCGACGACGCACAAAAAAGCCGGGCAGAGCCATGAAGCCGACCCTGCCCGGACTGAAATACATCTTGGTTCAAGACTTAAGACTACGGACCGTCCTGGGGACGGACGCCAGCGATACAGGTACCCCACGTGCCGGTACCGTTGACGTACATGCCGCTACCCCACGTAGCAGGTACGTTCGCTGGGGTCTTGCCGGGGTCGTCGGGCGCTGCCGCCGAGTAGTCGCCCCACCGGCCGCTGTATGAATGATTGGCCACGCAACTGTAGGTGCCGCTGTCAATGAAGGGTTGCAAGTTGCTGACCCGTTGCGTGTCATAGAACTGCCCCGGCGATTCGGAACTCGACGCGAAGGTGGCAAACATCGTCCAGTCGTTTTCCGGGTCGAAGGCCTGGGACCCGAAAAACGCCGAGGCTCCAGCACCATAGCCGCAGCCATAGCACCACTCGTTCTCGACGGCGACGGCTGTGAGGTTGGGACAGAGAACGCCTCCCGTACAGGCTCCCCCGTTAACGTCCAAGGAGGGATGTATCCTCCAGCCCAACACCTCGCTGGAGCCTCCATTCCATGCGTCAATGCTCGGAACGATCTCGCCCTGAGAATAGAAGGTCTTGGCACTGATTCTATTGTCGAGGGTTTCGATGCATTGGGCGCAGTACCCGGCGTTGTCCGCATCTGCCGGGAAGTTGTACGTGCTGGTCGAGCCACAACCGGTGTACAAGGCAGACGCGTGGGACTGACCAGCAGTATTGCCGGAGAAGGCCCAGACCACCAAGCCGTTCTCACCGCCGCCGCTGGCGTGACAAATGCCGCCATTGTCGTTGACGCTGTTGATCACGTACTGAGCCCTTGGATTGTCCGAAAGCTCGTAGGAATCGACTGGTTGCATCGAATTCTGGATCACACCGCCCAGCGTGAAGTTATACCAGACGGGGAAACTTCCTAGAGTGCCGTAAATCCCTTTCTTGGAAGGAAAGATGCACTCGTCGGTGAAACCACCGTTGTTTTCGAAGAGGTTGGCGCACATCGCGAACGCCGAGTTGGTGGCGTTGTTGAGGTACGCAACCTGCCCGAGCGTCGGATAATCGACCAACGTGGCGCCAAAGGCGATCTGATGATGATGCCAAGCTAAGGTCGGGTTGCCTGTCGCGGCGGTCAGGAGCCACCCGTTTCCGTTGACATCGGAGTAGCTGGCGGTAACGAGGAATTTGGCAGCCTGAGCGTCATAAAGGACGCGCGGATCGAAGCAGCCGGTCGTGCCAGCGCTTTGGGGCAGGCCAAAAATGCCGCAGAGATCCTTGGAGACAACTAGCGCGCCTGTTGCTTTGGTGTACACCCCGATGCACTCGTTCACGACTTGTACGATATAGGTCGCGTTTACCGCCAAGCCCATATCCGATGGAACCCAGCCGGTGCCGGCGCAGCCCTCGGATTGAGCAAGAAAGTCAATGAAAGCACTGGGCGTTTCGCTCGCGATGTCCGTATTCGGATTCTTAGGAGCCTGGAGCCTGGCCGCATCCTGTGGCCGGGGTCCCATGCCGCTGTGCGAAGCAGCCGACTTCGCTGCCTGATACTGAGCCTCGGACATACCCGGCGTGCGGTGGGACGGGATCTGCCTGACGACAGCCCTGTCTGCCGGTGACAGATCCGGGAGATCTCTCATGTTGACGTCGCCGCCGGGACCGTCGCCCTGGCGAACGCCTTGTTGGGCATTCATCTGCGGCCCGGTCGCGGCCATCAGTGTGGATGCGGTCATCAGAAGCGTACAACAAACAAGCAGCGTTGCTGCTAAGAATACAAATTTTTTCATAATGTTCTCCGAAAACTGGTTAAAGGATTGGTTAAATTAGCTTCGCGCGACGCGGAGCTTTGCACTTTCACCCTGGGGTCTATTTCTGGGGCCTATACAAAACCACGGAGCTCTCGTTCTTGTAACGAGGGCCGGCGTGCTCTTATTGCGGGTCGTGCCCGCGTTACGCGCAGAAGGGGGGCTGTCACCTGAGTTGGCTGGCGAAATTCCGTCCGACTTCTCTATGCTGCGTAATTTGATCTATTCGTCTGGAGGAAGGAAAAGAAGCTGCGAATAGTCGTCGGCATTCTGTATCGAGTTACGTCTGGTGTCAAGAGAAATAATGCGAAAAAGTGATTTCTTCAGGAAAATTCAGACGGGTATGTTTTACCGGGGTACGAAAGCGGGACGGCCTTTTGGGCAAGGCTTCTGCCGTTCCTACCGCCGCATGCGCCCAATCAGAAACAGCACTATTGAAAGCACTACGCTAATCAAAATTGAGCTGGCGAGAGGGAAATAAAATGTAGTGTTCTTGCCGCGATAGAGGATGTCGCCGGGCAGACGTCCGAGGGGAAGGCCGGTTCGGCTCAGCAACATTACAATGCCGCCAATCACCGCCAGAGCCACGCCTACTATCACGAGCAAGCGTCCCATTTCAGCCATGCTCCGAGTGTAACGCCGCTGATGCTTACCGCCGCGGCTAAAGCCGGATAATTTAATACTCTTACCGCAGCGCTGAAGCGCTGCGCCACCCAAAGGACAAGGTCTAAATCAATCTCAAAGGGAGCTCGAAACTAAACTCAAAGGCAATTTCGAATTGGACCCAAAAGGACGGAAACTTAGTGAAGCATCGGAATCGCCGAGGCGGCGACGCATTGCCATGAGCCATCACCGCGGACCCAGGTATCGACGAAGCGATTTCGCCGGATGTAGGCTCTGCCGTTTTTCCCAACACCTGCTTGACGAAAGATGCCGGTTGCGATGGCGACGTCGCCGAAGACGCGAACGGTAATCGACTCAGGCTCGGCTTGCTGATGCTCCGATGGCTTAGCCTTGGCGATGCTGGATAGGAATCCATTTTTTGATTCCAGACTGCCGTCGTCGTTGACCAGCACGATGGAATCGTGAAGGATTCCACCCAACGCTTTGCCATCGCGAGATTTGTAGGCTTGGTTCCACGCCTTCTCCATGGCGACGATCTTGGATTCGACGGAACCGTTGTCCTGAGCCGCGACGGACGCAAAGATGCCAGCGAGTAGAACAACAAGCAAGACAAAACGGGTAAACGGTTTCATTTTCCTCGTCATTGAGGCCGGTTATGGCCCACATGGAAAAGACTAGATGCAATCTGCTCGGGCCGCGAGGCACCAAGGTACCGTTACAAATGGCGCTGCCCAGAGCCAAGCTTCTCCGAGGAAGCGGGCGGAGACATAGGGTGAGCTGGCGCGGTCAAACCATTCCTCTGTGATTTCTGCTCTTGTATTTCTAGGTCCGGCGGGAGCAAGCTATTAACAGAGAAAGGAGCGATTACGCCGTTATGATCAATGTTCTGCTCCACCACGAAGTTGCCGATTATTCCTCCTGGAAAGCAGTTTTCGATTCGGCTTTTGATTTGCGACGCAACCATGGCGAGCGCGCTTGCCGGATTTTTCGCGGCGCCGGAAATTTGAATGACCTGACGCTTTTCTTCGAATGGGACAACATGGAAAAGGCGCGAGCGTTTCTGGCGTCTGATGAATTGAAAGCAAGAATGGCTCAGGCGGGAGTCAAGGGAACGCCTCGCGTTGATTTTCTTTCAGAGGTTCAAAGCATTCGGCTCACAGCTGCTGACTGAAAAAGGCCCGGTTCCAGAGCGCAGTCACTCTCTGGGGCTAAAGCCCCTCGCGATGCACGTTGCTGATGGCGGCGGTAAACCGCTGCGAAGCACAGCCCCTAAAGGGGCATCTCAATTGAAAGAACTTACGGCATCGCTGAAGCGATGCCCTGATACGAAACTGATGCCCGTATATGACGAAGGGGTGAGGGAGGACGTCGAACCGATTGCCAGTGGCTGGCATCCAATATCGTGTATCGGCAAACAGGGCCAGAGATTGAACTCCGTTCTGGCAATTTTCTGTTTCTTGCTTGCCCTCAAATTTCGTAGTTCAATTTAGTCGTTCAGGAGAGAACTTCATGGCAAAGAAACCAGTCTCCACTACTTCACATAAAAGTTCAGCTCAACCCCACTTCTCCCAGAAGGCCGGCGAACTGCAGGCCTTTGGTACGGTGACGAATACGATGCCGTTGCAATTGGAAGAGTCGGTGCGACTGGAAATGACGGAACAACTTAACCAGCTATTAGCGGACACGATGACGTTACGGGATCTGTACAAGAAATCGCATTGGCAGGTTTCAGGCGCGACTTTTTACCAGCTGCATCTGCTTTTTGACAAGCATTATGAAGAGCAGAGCGAGTTGGTCGACACGATTGGGGAGCGGATTCAACTTCTTGGCGGCATCAGCATCGCCATGGCGGCGGATGTTGCCGAGTTGACGCGGATTCCGCGTCCGCCGAAGGGTCGCGAAGAGGTGCCGGTGCAGCTTTCGCGACTGCTGGATGCGCATCAGGTTATTCTCAGCCACTGCCGTGAACTTGCGGAACGCGCCGACAAACTGGGCGACGATGGCACCAACGATATGGTGGTGAGCGACGTGCTTCGCACGGGCGAATTGCAAGTGTGGTTTGTGAGTGAGCACCTGGTGGAGGCTCCGCTGGTAGAGGCGGACTCGGAGCGGCAATCTGCGTAAACGTTAGAAATGAATTCGGGTGCGATGTTTGGCGTACGAGATACGCGGGCTAATCAATAGCCCGCGTTTTTCTTTTGGGGCGCGACAGGCAATTGTTCGATTGTTCGATCGATGCGGTCGAGAAAATTAGTGGCGCGCGGAAAGTATATGCAGAATTTGTTGTAGTTCGTGCCGCATGTGCGTGATGTTTATGTTCGGACTCATGGGGAACGGAAGGGCGGACTGGCTGCGGTCGGATTTAATTTCTTCGCGCAACTGCAGGCGCGCTCCAGCGATGGTAAAGCCATCTTCGTAGAGAAGTTTCTTGATGCGGACTACTGACTCGACATCGCGGCGGCGGTACATACGCTGGCCGGTACTGCTCTTGATGGGCTTGAGCTGCGGAAATTCAGTTTCCCAGAAGCGAAGGACGTAGGCGGGAAGACGGCACAGTCCGGCGACTTCTCCGATGCGGAAGTAAAGCTTGTCGGGAATAATGATCTCGGCGCTGCGGGCCGCTTTCTTCGTTGCTTTCTTCTGCAGGCTCATGGAGGCCGTTTCCGTACTCCTTGTATAGGCGTTTTTAGCACGACCTGCGCCGCGGAACAACACCCAAAAGTGCAAACGGGCCGTGGCAAGGGAGCTTTCAACTTGCTATGCGCTCTTACTTAAGGCGATAAGCAGGTTTTTGGCTGCTACCTATAACACTGGGACACGGAAAATATCTCTGCATTTTATTTTTTCGGTGGCCCGGTCGGATATTAAAAAGATGCGGTTGAAAAAAAGCCTCTCAAGAGGTGCTTCTCCTGAGAGGCTGGGGAATTCGTTAACGAGCATCGGCGCGATTAGTGTTTCTTTTTTTTGGCGGCTTTCTTCTTGGTTGCCATGAAGTATTTCCTCCGTTTGAACGATTTGTTCTCCCAAGGTTCACAACAGGGCACCTTGATGCCCGAGCTACCCAACACGTAGTGTGGGCAACTGTGCTACCCCAAGATATTGCCATTCGTATGTTAATTGTCAATAGAAATTTAGTGCCAAGGAGCAATTTGGTTAAGCGCTTGCGGGGAAGTTTGGATTTGAATTTCCAGTTATTCGGAGAGGAGAGGTGGAGGGAGAGAGTCAGGTCACGAGGCCTGTGCGATAATTTCAGAAGAATCTATGTCAGAACACAAAGTTTTCTGCGCGAAATTGAAACGTGAATTGCCAGGACTTCCCGAGCCTCCCTTTGACAGCGAACTGGGTAAGAAGATTTACGAAAATGTCTCACAACAGGCGTGGGGCCAGTGGATGGAGCACTGCAAGATGTTGCTGAACGAGTATCGGTTGAATCCCGCGCGCAAGCAAGATCAGGAAGTGATCGTGCAACAGATGGAGCAGTTTTTCTTCGGAGAAGGCTCCGCGCGTCCTGCCGAGTACGTGCCTCCCACACACTAAGCGTTATTGGAAAAAAGGCGGATCAGGCTTCCATTGCTTGGTGTCGATCGCAGTTACTGATTGGCTACTCCCAGTGTTTTTTCCGGCGTGATTTCACATTCGGTTGCCGGGTTTGGCGGGTGCGACTTCTGGAAGTTGCTTGGGTGAAGGCTGTTGGGCCGAGAATTCTTGGAGGGGTAGGGGTCCTTCGACTCCGCATATCCATTCGCCAAGCGAATGGATATGCTGCGCTCAGGATGACAGCTGAAAATCAGGGTGACAGCTGAAAATGAGCATGACGGTTGAACGTTACGCGCTACTCAGCGGAGCATCCAAAAGTCTTGTATCGAATGGGCTGAAGCCTATGGGCTCTATAAGGAAAAGCGGGGTTCGGTGCGGTTCGGGGTGACGTATAATTGGGTAGTTGATGAAAGCTTACGTTTACGTCTCATTAAAGAAGAGCGTTCTGGATCCGCAGGGTAAAACCATCCACGGCGCGCTCACTAAGATTGGCTTCAAAGGTTTGCACGATGTGAGGCAGGGTAAGTATTTTGAAATTACTCTGAATGGCGGTATTACGAAGGACGAAGCGCAGAGTGAAGTGGAACGGATAGCGCGGGAAGTTCTGACGAACCCGGTCATTGAAGAGTATCGTTTTTCCCTCGAAGATCAGTAGTTCGCGAATTTAGGCGTGGCAAGCCGCGCGGATACGCAAACCATCGTCGGTTCCCCACCGAAGGGTTCATCATCTAATTCATAGCTATCAAATTCACGGTCATGGCAGTCATCGTCGCCAAAGTCTAAGGAGCAAACATCCGATGTGCGGCATTGTGGGATATGTGGGCAAGAAGCAGGTTGTCCCGGTCATTATTGAAGGACTGAGGAAGCTGGAATATCGGGGATACGATTCGGCGGGGATCGCGGTGGCGGGGAACGGGACGGGGTTGCAGATCCGGCGAGCGGAAGGCAAGCTGCGCAATCTGGA
>PLBX01000513.1 GCA_003135495.1 Acidobacteriaceae bacterium
GGCACGACTATTATGCTGCCGGGAACGATTGTACCGAAGAGTTTTGCAGACAAGCGGGTCTCTGCGGTTGTGATGTTATCGCCGCAAGGTGAAGGCATCATGGGTCTGAATTCGCACTCGTGGGACGACCTTCGTCTGCCCATGCTGCTTATGTACGGTTCGCACGATTTTGGCCCCTTTGGCCAGGATCCAGTTTGGCGCAGTGAGGCTTTCGCTAAGGCTCCGGCAGGGAACAAATATAAGGTGGAACTCGAGGGTGGAACGCACATGGGGTTCGCCGGTATTTTTCCGGATGACGCTCATCGGGTCGCGGTATTTCAATGCGCCAAGCTCGAAACTCTGGCCTTCTGGGATGCATTTTTAAAGGATGATGCGAAGGCCAAGCAATACGTAGAGTCCCATGGTTTGCAGCAGTACAGCGGAGACATGGCCCGGTTTACAAACAAATGACTTACAAACAAGTGAGCACAGGCAACCGATGAAACACCGAATAGAAGAACTCGATGCCCTTCGCGGCCTGATGCTGGTTTGGATCACAGGCACTCATTTGCCGACAATCCTGAGCACATATGTCAACCAGCCGCTTGGGTATTTCGCCGCCACCGAGGGCTTCATCTTTCTTTCCGCTCTGTTTACAGGCCGCATTTATTTCCGCATCGCCGAGCGCGACGGCTACGGCGCGATGTGGCGGAAGTTATGGATGCGAACCGGAAAGCTGTACTGCTACCAGCTGTTGCTGCTGGCGTTTGCCTTCGTGATAGAGGCGCCGATCGCTGCGCACGGCAACCGACCCGCAGTGCACAACCTTCTCGACTTCTACTTTTCCGCGGGTCGCGCCCGTGCTTTCCTCGACGCGGCATTGATGGTCTACAGACCGCCGCTGCTGGATATCCTGCCGATTTACATCATCCTCCTCGCGTTCACTCCTTTCGCAATCGTGCTAGGCGCGCGATTTGGGTGGAAATACGTCCTAACAGGGGGCATTACGCTCTGGCTGCTCGCACAGTTCGGACTGCGGAGTTTCGCATATCACGTGATGACTCGCGCTTTCGGCCTGCAGGTCCCACTGAACGAGATGGGCGCATTCGATCTCTGGGCATGGCAGCTATGGTGGTTAGTCGGCCTGTGGCTGGGCGTGCGCTGGGCGAAGGATAACTTGCACCTCGACCGAGTGAAACAGCTGACAATCCCGGCGGCGATAGTCGCGGTTTTTTTCCTGGCGCTGCGCTACGCGCAAGTACACGGTGTGGTCGCATTCGGGAAGGCCGGCGTGCTCTTCGATAAGTGGGATTTCGGGGCAGGCCGCATGATCGATTTCACCGCCATAGCAGTCTTGGCCATCAGGTTTCGATCGCTGCTGAGGCCCTTAGCGATCAGACCGCTGGTGATGCTGGGCCAGGCCTCGCTCCCGGTGTTCTGTGTTCACTTGTTGTGTGTCTTCTTCGCCCTCACCATTATGGGGAACGATCCGATGATACGAGGCTGGAAAGCAATCGCTGTAGTCCTGGCAAGCTTGTCAGCTCTGCTGATCACCGCCAAAATTGCTGCGAACCGACGCCCGAAAGTCGGGGATGGTCGCGATACCAGCACAGAGGTCCAGACCCCGCGCCGTGCTGGTTGCGAACCGGGGCTTGCCACGGAGAAAGTGGCTTAAGAGGCTGTTGAAGAAGAGCCGTGCCCTCGGGTTGTTCCGCGAGTGATGTGCCATTCAGCTGTTTTCAGCAATGCTTATTCAGAGCGCAAGTATGCTCTCAGCAACCGTTCTCCGAATTGAATGGACAACGGAATCTCTTCGTGCAGTCGTTCGGAGATTCGACACCAAAAAAAGTTAGCCGCGCAGAGTAGTGCGGCGGGAGAGAACCAGTGATGAAAAAAATGTACATTGCCACGGCATGGATTGTCCTCCTCACGGCGGCGGCTCTGTGCCAGAATAAGGAAAGCAGGATTGGTGATGACTACGCTAAGCAGCTCTGCGGGCTGTGATCTATACGAACGAGAGTGGCATAACTCCTGAGCGTCTCTCCTTTTTAGTGGATGAGGCCGACGTCGAAGCAAGCACACCTGCGGAAGAGGCCTCTCTTAAGGAGCTAAACCGAATCTTGGGTGTCTGGATAAGAAGGCCCGTTCAGGATAACCAGTCCTGCTACCAAGCTCTCAAAATCAATCTTAAGGCCCGTAACGGGGCGATACCCGAGGTGTGCCGGTAGAATCGCACATTGTTTCCCCTGGGTGCCGCTATGTTAGCGAAAATGTTTTGCTATCGAAAATAGGGAGTAGCGTTAACTGTCACAGCAGACCGTCGCGGGTTCGTGTCCCATCGTTCCCCGCTATTCCTCACCTTCGCAACGACAATCACCATCAACCACCACACCTTAACGCCAATCATCGGAAGCCGCGTACACTACGTTGCCTCCAACCACAGTCGCTAGCACTTTTACCTTCGCAATATCTTCTGCCGGTATCTTCAGCGGATTACTATCAAGCACGATCAAGTCAGCAAATTTCCCCACCTCAATCGATCCCGTCGCCTCATCCTCATGAAGCTCATACGCCGCGTCTATAGTCGCGCTTCGCAGCACCGTTTTCTTCGATAATCCCGGATCGTCACCGAGCCGCCCGCGATATTCGGGGCCCGCATCCGGCTTGTTCGTCCGCGTCACGCCCACCTTCAATGCGAACCATTCGTCCAGTGGATCCACTGGCCAGTCGCTACCAAAGGCAATGCGCGCCCCGGCAGCCGCCAGCAACCCTGACGGTTCCAGAATCTTCATTAGTTCCGGACCAAAATAATTCTTCAACCCCATCGTGTCCCCCGCGGGCTTTTCCCACTGCATCGACAACACAGCTGTCGCCCCCAACCGTTTGAAGCGCGGAAAATCCGCAGGGTCCACAATCTCGTCATGAGCAATCGCCGGACGAATGTCCGCCCCCGGCAACGCTGCTCTCAACGCTTCAATGCCATCCAACCCCGCATGCACCGCGCCGTCCCCGTCCGCATGCATATGCGGATCGATTCCCGCGCGGCCGAGATCGACCAGCACTTCCGACAGCGCATTCGGCGGGAAGTATACCGCCGGTCCTCGACTCGAACCCGGCACCCAGTCCGGCTTCTCCGCCGTGCCCGCGTTCTTCCTATACGGCTCGCGCATGGCCCCGGTTAGTGCCGGCGCCGCAATTACGCCATCAAGAAACAACTTCGCATTTCGCACCGTAATGCCCGGGAGGCGCTGCAACCCGCCCTCGTCATATTGTTTCGCGAATCCAACCACCCGCCTTATCCCTCCCGCCAAATCGCCCGCCTCCGCCGGTTCGATAACCGGCGCAAAGTGTGCCCGCGCCGTCAGACCTCCTGTGCGCCGCAACTCCGCAAACGCCGCCATCGATTCGGCTGGCGCCGCCGCGTCCAGAAAACTTGTGACTCCTTGCCCGCTCATGGCCTTGAGCGCCGCCTTCGCACCCGCCAAGTACTCGCTCTGCGTCGGCTTGGGCAGCAAACTCGAGAACACGCTATACGCGGAGTCCTCAAGCAAGCCCGTTGGCTCGCCGCGATCGTCCCGCCAGACCTTGCCCCCAATCGGGTCAGGAGTACTTGCGGTAATCTTCGTCAACTCCAGTGCGCGGCTATTGACGAGCGCGGTATGTCCGAACGACGAAACGACCAGGATCGGCCGATTCGTCTTCAGCACATCTAATGTCGCCCGGCTCGTCTTCACGCCCGCTGGACGCATGCTCTCCTGGAACCAGCTCACTACTTCCAGCCACGCATTCGCGTCTCCCGGACCTGCATGATCGAGGCATGCTTGAATGTGTTGTTGCATCTCGGCAATCGTCAGCGGTTCATAATTCAGGCTGCACTTTAACAATTGCATCCCCGCCTCAAGTGGATGCATATGGCCATCGATCAACCCCGGCATCAGAAATCGCCCCTTGAGATCCACCGTCACCGTTGCGGATCCAACGTACGACGCGACCCCGCGATCGCCCCCGACATAGACAATCCGTCCGTCGCGGACCGCTACCGACTCTGCGATCGTATTGCCGGCATCTGCCGTAAAAATAATCCCATGGCGGTAAACGCGATCGGCGGGACCCTCAGCGTATAACGTTCCCATCGCCAAAAGAACAAGAAGAAACAGCAGGCATCGAGTCAACGTGTACTTCAGCAGAGAATTTTTCATCGCCAACACTCTATCATTACCATTCCAGAAAACGATTTCACAGAGGCCGTCGCGAACAAATTATCAACTCCGCGCAAAAACGTTTTCGCAGAGCGCATATCTCCCCAAAAAACAGGCTGGGCAGGATCACCCACCTTGGTGTCCGCCCAGCCTGTCGAGTCACACGATCTCAAAACTTCAGTTCTATCTAAACAGCGACTTCAACGTCTCGGCGAAATTCGACACGTCCAACGATTACTCAGTTCTTACTAACTCAAAGTCAAGCTAACTCCGATTCAGGCAGCCTCTCGAATCGGATGCTCCAGAAAGATATCTACCTTGTCGCCGAGAACGGTTCGCGACTCCTGTACCGTGCCCGTCGGCAACTCCAGCACCGACGCGGCTAGTACCCGAACCGCTGCCATTCGCCATGGCTTCAATTCCTCTTCAATGTGAATCACATTTCTTTCGCGATCCAGGTAAACCGCGTCGATCGGAAACCGCATCGCAAACGTGTGAATGCCGTGAGAAGGATTAATCCACAGCCCCTGCCCGCGCAAAAACCGCGAAGCATCCGTCGCCATAAGCCCCCGAAACCGTGACCAGTGCGTGCTCGCAATCACAAGATCGGTCGCCAGGTAAGTAGTCCGTGTGCAATTGAAAGCGTATCCCTTGGGCCCGCGGCGGGACATTACAACTCCTCTATGAATATCGACTCGGATACTGATCGTGTTTTTCGGATACTGGTCGTGTTTTGAAGGGGCGCGGCTTTAGCCGCGCCGTAAGCGGCTTAATCGATGGAGACTTCAGCCGCTGAGAGTTCACCTCTTACCCGGAACCACCGGAAGGAATATATGCATCAATTGAATCACCGCCGGTCCCACGGTCACAAAAATCAGCGAAGGCATCACAAACAGCACCAGCGGAATAATCATCTTTACCGTAGTCTTCGCCGCTTGTTCCTCGGCGCGCTGCCGCCGCTCCGTCCGCAGAGAATCCGAATGCACCCGCAATGCCTGCGCCACGCTCGTTCCAAAGCGGTCGGTCTGAATCAAAGTCCCTACCAGTGACCGGAGGTCGTCGACACCCGTCCGTTCCGCCAGATTGCGCAGCGCTTCCACTCGCGGTTTTCCGGCGCGCGTTTCCAGATCGAACAGATGAAATTCCGCGCTCAATTCCGGATGCGCATGGTTCAGATCCTGCCCCACCCGCATCATCGCCTGATCCAGCGATAACCCCGCCTCCACGCAAATCACCGTCAAATCCAATCCATCCGGCAGGCCTAGTCTTATGCGCCGCTGCCGTTCTTTTAACTTCCGTTTCAGCAAAAACCGCGGAATAAAAAATCCAAACGCCAACAGTCCCAACAGCAATAAAGGCGAATCGAATCCGCTAAGCAGAAACACCGAGAAGAAACCTATCGCCGCACACAGCACTCGCAACCCGCGATAGATCGTAACGTGCTGCGGGCTGCGATATCCCGCCTGAATCAGCAACGTCCGAGTCTGCGAAACCTGCGAGGGTGACTCCGGCAACGCCCGGCTCAGCGGGTCCATCGCCTGTTCCATGCGCGTCATCGCCGGTTTGCTCTGCGCCTTCGGACGCTGCCATCCGATCTCCCGCAGCCGTGAGCCCAACACCGAAGATGGCGCAACTGTGGCTGCTCCAAAAGCAAACACGATCACCACAACCGTGAAGAAAGCGACAACCGAAAGTAAAAGTGACAACTCCATCAATCAAACCTAATTTCTCAAACCTGTTTCGAAATGCCGCCGCTCAAACCTGAATCCTGATAATTTTGCGGATCACAAAATATCCCATCGTCTGTAACGTAATACCGCCAACAATCAAGGCATGTCCCAGCGGATCAGCAAACAATGGCTGGATGAATCCCGGATTAATCAGCCGCATGATCACCACAATCGTCGGCGGCAACGCCATCAGCAGCACCATCGTCAGCCGCCCCTGCGCCGTATGTACCCGCACCTGTCGCAGAATTTTAAAGCGCTCCCGAATCACATAAGAAAGATTGTCAAGAATTTCCGCCAGGTTGCCGCCGGTTTCCCGCTGCAACATCACTGCCGTCACGAAAAACTTAACGTCAACCAGCGGAACTCGCTCCGTCAGATTCATCAGCGCATCCCGCACCGGAAGGCCAAACTTCTGCTCTTCAAACAACTGCCGGAATTCTCCCGCCACCGGCTCCGCAACTTCATTGGCAATCATTTCCAGCGCAGTTGTAAACGCATGTCCCGCACGCACCGCCCGCGCCAGCGTATCGATTGCTTCCGGAAACTTCTCTTCAAATTTCTGAAACCGCTTCGTGCGCATGTGCGAAGCATAAGCATAAGGAATAAAAAAACCGAGAAGCGCCCCCACCCAGCCAAATAAAATATTCCCGCCCGCGAGGTACGCGATACCCGCGAGTACAATCGCCGAGATAGCGCACAGCATCAGAAAATTTCCGGCCCGAGCATCGATATTGCCCTGCGCCAGCGTCTTCTGCAGCTCAGAAACCCGCTCCGACCGTCGCAGATAGCTGTCGAACGCCGGAATCTTACTCAGCACTTCGTCGCGAAGAAAAGCCGCATCCGGAACACTCGGCACGACTCCTTTCGGCGCCTTAGATAAGCGGTCATGCAACACGCGAGCCTGTTCCTTGCGCTGATCAAACAGCGATACCGCGGCAAAAACCAGCGCCGTTACCAGCACGAAAATCAGCAACGCAATACCCAACAGCACGCCCTACACCTCCATCCGCGACTCGAACAGCGCCGGACTCAACCGGCACCCCGCCGTCGCAAGCCGTTCCGCAAAATGCGGCGCCAGGCCAGTCGAGCGGAAAACCCCGCGCACCTTGCCGCTCTCATCAATGCCACTCCGTTCGAACACGAAAACATCCTGCAGCGTGATCATGTCATTGTCCATCCCGATCACTTCTGACACCGTGAGGATCTTTCGTGAGCCGTCCGAAAGCCGCGCCACCTGCACCACCGCATGCACCGCATTCGCAATCTGGTGGCGAATCGCACGTTCCGGAATATTCAGGTTCGCCATCGAAACCATATTCTCAATACGCGACAATGCATCCCGCGGAGAATTCGCATGCACCGTGGTCAGCGAACCCTCGTGCCCCGTGTTCATCGCCTGCAGCATGTCAAACGCTTCTTCGCCGCGCACCTCGCCTACCACAATGCGATCGGGACGCATACGCAGGCTGTTGATCACCAGTTGCCGCATCCGCACCGATCCCTTGCCTTCAATATTCGGAGGTCGCGTCTCCAGTCGAACCACGTGCTCCTGCTTCAACTGCAATTCCGCCGCATCTTCGATCGTCACAATGCGCTCCGAGTTCGGAATGTATCCCGACAACACATTCAGAACCGTCGTCTTGCCCGCGCCCGTACCGCCCGAAATCAGGAGATTGAGCCGCCCCTTCACCATCGCCGAAAGCAGTTCCAGCATCGGCTCGGTCAGCGTTTTATTGTCCAGCATGTTGCGTGCGGTTATCGGATCGCGTCCGAAACGGCGAATCGAAAGGCAGGCGCCATCAAGCGCCAGCGGAGGAATAATCGCATTGACGCGCGAACCATCCTGCAACCGCGCGTCGACCATCGGTGAAGATTCATCCACCCGCCGCCCAATGCGCGACACGATGCGGTCGATGATCTGCATCA
>PLBX01000356.1:0-2430 GCA_003135495.1 Acidobacteriaceae bacterium
CCGCAAGGGTCGTCGATTTTCAGGACGCGGTCATTGAATAGAACGCCGCCGCAAACCAAGAGTCCCGCGAGCGCGCCGATGATCACAGATGAAGTTGGACCGACGAAAGCGCAGGGAGCGGTGATGGCGACGAGTCCTGCCAACATGCCGTTGCAGGCCATCGTGATATCGGGCTTGCCGAACATCATGTACCAAACCAGCATGGCCACGGCCGACCCGGCAACCGCGGAAAGATTGGTGTTCACGGCGACGACCGAAATGCGAAGATCGGTTGCGGCGAGCGTGGAGCCGGGATTAAATCCCATCCAACCAAAGAGCAGAATAAAAGTGCCGGTCACGACGTAGACGATATTGTGAGCGGGGAAGACGCGAATTTTTCCGCCCGGACCATATTTGCCAAGGCGAGGGCCGAGAATGATCGCCAGCGCCATGGCGGCGAAACCACCGACGGCGTGCACGACGGTTGATCCGGCGAAATCGACATAGCCGTGGCCGAGATTGAGCGTCGAGCCGACTTGCGAAAGCCAGCCGCCGCCCCAGGTCCAGCAGCCGGAGATGGGATAAAGAATTGCGCCGATGAAAAGTTCGCAAAGCAGGAAGGCCCAGAACGTGATGCGCTCGCAGATTGCGCCGACGATGATGTAGCCAGCCGTCTCCATGAAGACGACTTCGAAGAGAGTGAGGCAATTGCTGGCGCTGTCGTAGGCGGGTCCGGCGAGGAAGAAACCTTTGCCGCCGACGAATCCCCATTGCCCACTGCCAATCAGGAACTTATTGAGCACAGGAATGCCACCCAGTCCGCTGGGAGCGGCATTGATGGCAACCGCGCCAAACTGGAAGGCGTATCCGACGGCGTAGTAGGCGAGGAATGCGAATACGTAGGCCGCGAAATTCAGCATCATCAAGTGCGCGACATTTTTCTTGCGCACGAGGCCGCAGGTGAGGAGCGCGAAACCGGCCTGCATGAAGAGGACGAGATATCCGGTATTTAAAACCCAGGCAAAGTTGGTGGCGACGCGGACGTGGCCGACGGTGTCGGCAAGCTTAACAGCGAGCGGCTCTTTCGTTGACTGCGCCTGATAATCATCGAACGCTTTTTTGTTGGCCGTATAGTCTGGAGCCGACTTGTCAGTTGGCTCAACTGGAACGAAAGGGTTGCCGGCGGCATCGAAGGCGGTTGTTCGATCGCCAGTCGCTATGCCGGAAGGATCGGGCTTGGGAGGCTCCTGCGCATGACACGGCACGGCCTGCGCGACGAACATGGCGCTGGTGAGCACGATCACGAAAAAAAAGGAGGGACCCGATAGCCAGGCTGGCGTTCGGCTGGCACGGCAGTCAAATCGCTCTTCATTCTGCTTTGACATAAGCCTTGTGATCGATAGTCTTGTGATCAATCTAATTTTCGTTTTGGTGCTCGTCTTCATCTTTCTCATGAAGCAAATACTCCTTGTTGCCAGGCGATGTTTCTGAGCGGTAATCAATTCTTGCGAAGGTTTGCGAGGGAGAGGCGGCGTGAACAGGGCATAGATGTTTTTGGGCACGGCTCCAGCGGCGATGGAATCGCTATTCAGGCTAACTGTCTTGAATCCATTGCGTCCAATAGAAATTTCTTCTCGCAACGATCAAAAAAGCTTACGAAAAAGCGGCGAGACTCAATTTCGCAAATTTCAGGATTTCTTGAGTTGTGGTGGCGGCACGGGTTAAGGGAGTTTTTGATCGGATTTTGCATCGTGCTGAGAAAACAGGTGTTCCTGATCTGTTAGCCCGGCGATTATCGATCAACTTGACACTGCGCCTCCACCATTTAGAATATATGAATATTTATGCATACCAATGGATAAATATGCCATCTAAGTAAGATGGGGTTGCACGGGCATTCCACGAAGAAGGCTATGGGGGCAAAACTCAAAACTGCGGTGCTGGGCGCGACCGGATATTCCGGCCTGGAACTGACTCGCCTGCTTGCGCGTCATCCGCGAATCGAAGCGCCTCTGCTTTTGCGGCGCAGCGCCGAGGCCGAGGCCTCTGGCTCCGCCGGAACTGCACACTCTGCTGGCAATGGGACAAACAACAATGATAACGGCCACTCCCCGGCTCATCCTTTTTCGTGGTCGGCATTGGAGAAGAATGGCGCGGAGTTGCTTTTCCTGGCTACTCCCCACGCTGTGTCGCGAGAACTCGTACCGNNACCGGAGGCCATCGCCCGCGGTTTGCGAATCATCGATTTGAGCGGAGCGTGGCGGCTGAAACAGGAAGAGCATCGGGCTATTTACGGCTTCAAGGATGCGGATACGCGCGCGGCCGCGCAACTTGACGAGCGCGCTGTGTATGGGTTGCCCGAATTAAATGCCGAGCAGATAGAGCCGGCGGCGCTGGTGGCGAATCCTGGCTGCTACGCTACGTCGGTCATCCTCGCGTTGGCGCCTTGAT
>PLBX01000356.1:2451-2890 GCA_003135495.1 Acidobacteriaceae bacterium
CGGGCGTTTCAGGGGCGGGCAAGGAGCCTACGGCGCGTACGCACTTCGTTTCGGTGGCCGATAACTTTTCCGCGTACTCGGTCTTTGGGCACCGGCATACGGGAGAGATTCTCGAACAATTGGGGCTTGGAGCCAGCGAGTTCATTTTCACTCCGCATCTGTTGCCGATTCCGCGTGGGATTCTTTCCACCATCTACGTGCATTTGAAAAATGAAATGACGGCGTCGGAAATCGAATGCAGGTTCCGCGATTTTTACAGAGGCAAAAAATTCGTGCGCATTTTGCAGGCTGCGAGTTTGCCGGAAATCCAATTCTCGGTGCATACGAACTACTGCGATATCGGTTTTTGTCTGGCGCGCGATGGACGCCGGCTCATTATCGTTTCGTGTCTCGACAATCTGCTCAAAGGCGCGGCTGGACAGGCGGTGCAGAACATGAA
>PLBX01000245.1:0-4943 GCA_003135495.1 Acidobacteriaceae bacterium
GATCTTGAGTATCAGGTCAATGTGCCGTTCTGGACGGCGATTCGCGGCGGGGTGATGAAGCTGAATATCACCCGACGCGATGTGTGCGGGAATTGCCACGGCAATGGGTATGTTGAGGCTCCGGGGCAGTGTCCGCAGTGCCATGGCAAGGGGACGATTGAGCAGACGGGCGGGCGGATGAAGTTCAATGTGACTTGTCCGCGATGCCATGGGACGGGGAAGAATATTTCAACTTGTCCGGTGTGCCATGGCGAGGGCAGCGTGGAGCGGACTGATCCGCTTGAGATTCGCATCAAGGCGGGGACACGCGACGGGCAGCGTATTCGGATTCCGGGCAAAGGGAATGCGGGGCTGCGCGGCGGGGCTGCGGGTGATCTTTATGTGATTATCCGCATTGGGGAGCATCCGCTGTTTCGGCGTGAGGGAGATGACGTACATATTGTCGTGCCCGTGACAGCGTTCGAAGCCGCGCTGGGATCGAAGATTGAAGTGCCCACGATTGATGGGCGCAGTGTGCTGAAGATTCCTCCGGGAACGCAGTCTGGACAGAAGCTGCGGCTGCGGGAGAAGGGCGTGCCGTCGGCTACTCAGGACGGAAAGCGGGGGGACGAGATTGTCGAGATTAAGATCACTGTGCCTATGCCTCGGGATGAGAAGACTAAGGAGTTGCTGCGGGAGTTGGCTAAGTTGAACCCGGAGGATCCGCGGGAAGAGTTGTGGGGGAAGGTCTGAGTCAAAGGCTTTACCACAGGGGGCACGGGGNNGAAACCTCTGTGTTCCCTGTGGTAAAGGGTTTCATTTTTCCCAGTCTCTGCCGTCTACCATGCGCTTGATGCCGTCTTTCAGGCGGGCTACGTAGAAATTGATTAGCAGCCCTACGTTCTTCCCGCTTAAGCGTAAGTACGAAAGAAGCTGAGCTTCGTGGACGGGATGGATTGCTTCCACGCATTTGATTTNNTCTACTATCACCAGATTTTCCACCAGCAGATCGATTCGATATCCCAAGTCGAGTTTTTCGCCCTCGTACACGACCGGCAAGCCCAGTTGCGGTTCGACAATCAATCCTCGTTTGCGCAGTTCCTGTTCGAGACAGACTTGATAGGCGCTCTCCAGCAAACCCGGGCCGAGCACGGAATGAACTCGCATGGCGGCATTCACTACCATGCCGGATACCTGGTTAACTCTGGGTATTGGGATTACGGCGCGGCTCGACATTCGCTTCACCTCTTGTTCAGTGTTGACGACTGATCTTATTTTGTCTGTGATGGCCGCCTGTGGTTGTTTGTGACTAATTGGGTCAAGGGCTTTACCACAGGGATCACTGGGAGTTCACAGAGGGCACAGAGAGGAAAGCGGGAAGATCGAGACCGTTTTTGTAGTTCTTATTCCCCTGTGATCCCTGTTTCTCTGTGCTCCCTATGGTAAAAAACTTTGGCGGCGGAGATTAGCCACTGTTACTTCCGTACAGCATCAACCTGAGGCGTTATCTAAAAAAAAGTATTGCATCTGTGGCGAATTGCCGTAATCTCACATTTGCGAACTAACTTCACCGAATGTCCGGGAATCGCTTTTACCCGGGAGCCGCGAGAGCTGATCAAGGGAGACGCGGCGGTGAGAGTGAGTCGCCTGAGGAGGAAGCCATAGAAATTGGCGACAGCTACCGCGCACTCTAACCTCTCGAGACCTGGCTTTGTTCCTGCCACTGATCCCCAAAATAATAAGACGAAGAAGAAATCTATCCGGCTCACGCTGTGGCCTTTGGTTGCCGCGACTTTTTTTATGGTGTCGGGCGGAACTTATGGGACTGAAGACATCGTGCATGGCGCGGGATATGGCAAGGCGATTCTTATCTTGCTGCTGACTCCACTTCTTTGGAGCTTGCCGACTGCGTTCATGATTGGCGAACTTTCCAGCGCTCTGCCTTTTGAGGGCGGCTACTATGCTTGGGTCCGGCGCGCCATGGGAAATTTCTGGGGATTTCAGGAGGCTTGGCTGTCGCTGATTGCGTCGATCTTCGACATGGCGATTTACCCGACGCTGTTTGTCGCTTATCTCACGCGCATGTTTCCGTGGTTTCAGGAGAATCATCGGGGCGTTGCGGTGGCGCTGGGCGTGGTGGTGGTTTGTGCGGCACTGAACATAATGGGAGTGAAGGTCGTCTCAACGACTTCGCTTTGGCTGTTCTTTGCCTTGTCGGCGCCGTTTGCGGCGATATTTGTTTTGGCTCCGTTCAAGATTCACGCATTGGCGAATGCGGTGACAAAACCTACTACTTCGAATGTAGACATTTTGGGCGGGCTGCTGATCTGCATGTGGAATTACATGGGATGGGACAACGCGTCGACGATCGCTACGGAAGTGGAGCGGCCGCAGCGGACGTATCCTCGGGCGATGCTGGTGGCGGTGGCGATTGTTTGCGTGACTTACGTGCTGCCATTTGCGGCTATGTGGATGACTGGTCTTCCGGCTGGCGCTTGGGAAACTGGGGCCTGGGCTGATGTCGCGCAGTTGATGGGCGGGCCCGTGCTTCGGATTGCTCTCGTCGCTGGCGGAATGATGAGCGGGTTTGGGATGTTTAATGCGCTGGTGATGAGCTACTCGCGGTTGCCGCTGGCTATGGCGCAAGATGGGATGCTGCCTCGAGTTTTTGGAAAACTGCATCCGAAGTCGCGGGCGCCTTGGGTCGCGATTATTGCGCTGGCTGTAGGTTGGGGACTGGCTTTGAATCTTGGATTCGAACGGCTGGTGACGCTTGACATCATGATTTACGGGGCTAGTTTGACGCTGGAGTTTGTGGCTTTGATTTGTTTGCGGATTCGGGAGCCGGAGTTGAAGCGTCCATTTCGCGTGCCGGGCGGGCTGTTTGGGGCGATCTCGGTGGGCATTCCTCCGGTGCTGCTGCTAGGATTTGCGATTATTCGCAGCGAGCATGAGGCGGTGATGGGAATTAGCTCGCTCTGGTTTGGAGTGGTCGTGATTGCTGCGGGCGTCGTGGCCTATCTGATTAATCGTGCCCTTAAGCCGGCGGGGTGGGCGGTGGCTGCTGCTCCCAATCCTGAGCTGGTGGCGTAGATCGCAGCTTATCTTTTGAGTGTTGATTAAGAGACGGGATTGTTCCCGTCTCTTTTTCTTTTGCGTTTAGGAAGTCAAAAGCTTTACCACAGAGGACACGGGGGTTTCACAGGGAATCACGGGGGAAAGCTATCTCCTGGCCGGATGAATCACGGGGGAGACGTGCGTCGTTGCAGTTTTGCCGCTAAGATTGGTTAGCATTCGCGTTTTTTGACGCGAACGATTTTATGACTAAACGCAAGTCCAAGGGCGCGTATATGATCTCGGCGGTGGCTGAGATGTATGAAATCCATCCTCAGACACTGCGGCTTTATGAGCGCGAGGGGCTGCTGAAGCCGAGCCGGACTGAGGGCAATACTCGGCTTTATACGGATGATGATTTGCTGCGGCTGGAATTTATTCTTTCGCTGGCGCGTGACTTGGGCGTGAACATCAGTGGGATTGCCATCATCCTGCAAATGCGGGAGCGGATGGAGGAGATGCAGCACCAGATTCAGGATTTTGTGCAATATATCCAGCACGAAGTGTTGGCGCGAGCTTCGGCTGCTGCCGACCCTTCCCGAGGAGCTATCGTGCCATTACGGCGAGGCGTGCCTGCGGTCGATTCCTCACGGCGCAAGGACTCCAAGTAATTTTGGAATAGAAACCCGGGTTCGTTTGTACTCTGGCGGACAACTTCCGCTTCAGAGAGCACAGGTCGACGAAGAATCCAAATCTTAACCACAGGGATCACAGAGATACGGGGATCACAGGGAAAGCTTTTCGGATTTAAGAGAACTGCCACGTACTTCCAATAAGCGGGTGGGCGTTGCCGTCGGCTCTAGCACTTCGGCTTTGCAGAAATCCGTGGAAGTACACCCCATGGTTCAGTAAAAATTAATCTCCCGGCAACCTATCGGGTTTTATACACTACTAAAATCCAGCCATGACTTCTGAAAAGGTTCCGGATGCTGCGGGCGTGCGCCAGCCCTCTGCAACCGACCAGAAAAGCCGATCGCACAAGAAGCTCACTGTGAGCCTTGAATCGGCACGTTCGGGGCTCGCTATGGTTCTGCACTGCCAGGGGCGAATCATCTTTCGCAACGAGGCGCGCGAGCTTGCGACCATCGTGGCGCAGGTTTTGCCAACTTCGGGACGGATGGTAGTGGATTTGGCGGGAGTCGATTCCGTAGATAAAGGTGGATTGGGAGAGCTGGTACTCACGCAGCTCTGGGCCGAGGCTTCAGGCTACGTGCTAACTTTTGCCTGCCCTAAAAAATCGGTTCGACATCTGTTTGAGATTACCAATGTTGCATCCGTTTTTGATGTTTATCCTAGCGTCGCGGAGGCTATGCTTGCCATGGCTGTAAGAGACGCGTCACACGCCTAAGTACATCTTTCCCAGTATTATCTTTCCAGTATTATCTCTCCCGCTGAAAGCAATATCGGCCTCCGCGGTCTTTTGCCACCTGCTCGGCTACTTTCAAGAATGCTCTTCCGGCGTGAGATAACTTGGATTCCTGGCGATAGACGAGGCGCAACTTGCGCTGGAAGTGCAAATCACGCACTGGGACGCGAACTAAGTCTCCGCGGCTGATTTCATTCTCCACGCTGATCTCTGGAACCAAGGCCACACCGTTGCCCATGCAGACGAAACGCTTGATGGCCTGCAGCGTGGGGAGTTCCACGTCCATGTGCAAAGGAGTTTTGTGGCGGCGGAAGGCTTCGATGACTTTGTCGCGGTAGGGCGAGGCTACGATGTGGGCAACGAAAGATTCGGCTCCGAGTTGCTTGACGCTGACCTCGCCGGCCGAGGCTAAGGGATGACCGGGAGGGACGACGAAGGCCAGTTCATCCAGATAAACGACGGCGGATCGCAACTGCGGCTCTTG
>PLBX01000245.1:4969-23675 GCA_003135495.1 Acidobacteriaceae bacterium
TTCTCGGCGTATTCTTGCAAGACGTGGCCGGCATCGGTCAGGACTCCATCGCGGGAAGAGCGGTCGAAGAGGGGTTCGCCGATTTCGAGTTCTAGTTTGCGGATGGTTTGGCTGACTGCGGACTGAGTGCGGAAGAGCTTTTCGGCGGCGCGGGAGAAGCGGCGTTCGCGGGCTACGGAGAGGAAGACTTCTAGTTGGGATAGGTCCATGGGGGCAGTTGTCCGTTCTCAGTTCTCAGTTTTTCTGGTCAGGCTCTGGATCGTTGGCTGGGTAAACAGGGCTCTTACCACAGGGGACACAGAGGTTTCACAGAGGTCACGGGAAAGCAGATCGGGATTTCTGTAACAAGAAAACAGATGTCGAGTTGTCTTGGCTAAACGCATTGATTTTGCGCTGCCGTTCCTTGGCCCGATCGTATTGACTTTGCGCTGCTATCGATTACTACACAACACATAAGCGTATCTAATAGTATCGTAATATCTAATGCTGTTGTAAAGATAATAACCTTCTCTTTTGGCCCCCTCCGCCGCTACAGTAGAGAGGTAAATCTTCCCACGTGGAGTTTGGAACGATGGATCGACCGCGGATCACTATATTCGACACTACGCTTCGAGATGGCGAACAGTCGCCGGGCTGCAGTATGAATGTGCAGGAGAAACTGCGACTGGCCCAGCAACTGGATCGACTTGGCGTGGACGTGATTGAGGCGGGCTTTCCTATCGCTTCGGATGGCGACTTTGAGGCGGTACAACGGATTGCCGCTTCGGTGCGGCGTCCTATTATTGCGGGGCTGGCTCGCGCTTGCACGGGGGATGTTGATCGCGCCTGGCAGGCATTGCAGGGAGCGGCTCACCCGCGCATCCATATTTTTCTCGCGACCTCCGATATTCATTTGAAGTACAAGTTGCGGATCACACGCGAGCAATGCCTGGAGCAGGCGCGGAATGCGGTCCGGCATGCGAAGTCTTTGTGTGCGGACGTGGAATTTTCTCCTGAGGATGCTACGCGAACCGATGTCGCATTTCTGTGCCAGGTGGTGGAAGCGGTGATTGAGGCGGGTGCTACTACCGTTAATATCCCGGACACGGTTGGCTACACCATGCCTGAGGAATACGGGCAACTGATTCGCACGCTGCATGAGAAAGTTGCGGGCATCGACAAAGTTGTGATTTCTAGCCATTGCCATAATGATCTCGGTCTAGCGGTGGCGAATTCGCTGGCGGGCGTACAGAATGGCGCGCGGCAAGTGGAGTGCACGATCAATGGCATTGGCGAGCGCGCGGGCAATGCCTCGCTGGAAGAGATTGTGATGGCGATGCGGGTACGGCCCGATCGCTACGGATACGAGACTGCGGTGGCCAGCGAGCACTTGTTTTCTTCGAGCCAGATGTTGGCGGAGATCACGCGAGTGCCGGTGCAGCCGAATAAGGCGATTATCGGGCGTAATGCGTTCGCGCATGAAGCTGGAATTCATCAGGACGGGATGCTGAAGAATCCGCTGACCTATGAAATCATGACGCCGCAATCGGTGGGCGTGCCGGATTCCCGGCTAGTGCTGGGCAAACATTCTGGGCGGCATGCTTTGGCGCTGCGTTGCGAACAACTGGGGCATCAGTTTGAGCGCCGCGAACTGGACGAGATCTATCGCCGGTTCGTGGTTCTTGCGGATCGGATCAAGAAAGTTCAGGACAGCCATCTGCTGGAATTGATTCAAGACGTGACTAGCGGCATGGTGAGCAATCCGGAGACTGCTGGCGGTCACAGCAAGAGATTTCCTCCTGCGACGGCTACGCTGCCGTATTCGCGAGTGGCGTCGGCTGCGGCTGGAGGTATCTCTGCGGGTAACTCTGCGGATGGACATCCGGCCCATGTGGCGGGCAGTGCCGGGCAGGCGCAGGTGACGATTCCCTTCGCTGAGCATCACGGGGAACAGGAAGATTATCTCTGGGGCGTGTAGCGAGGGCAGTGCGTGACACCCATGTACTAACGGCCCGATAATTCCTCAAATCGGGCTACCTCAACCTCGTTTCTTCCTATATCCTTTCGAAAAAGAAGTATCGAGGCTCTTATGCAACTCCGCGTCACCTCCCTCCCCGGCGACGGAATTGGTCCTGAAGTCACGTCCCAAGCAATCTGCGTGTTGGAAGAAATAGCAACGGGCTTTGGCCACGATCTCGAACTTGATGAAAAAGAGATTGGCGGCGCAGCTCTGGAGAAATTCGGCAAACCCTTGCCGGACGCCACAATTCAGGCTTGCATCCGCTCACAGGCGGTGATGCTCGGAGCGGTGGGCAATCCCGCATTCGATAACAATCCTCGCGAACTTCGGCCGGAGTCGGGTCTGTTACGGTTGCGGCAGGAGCTCGGAGCATTTGCAAATCTGCGTCCGGCTGTTTTTTATCCATCGCTGGCTACGAGTTCGCCACTGCGCGATGAAGTAATCAAAGGGACCGACATTCTCATCGTGCGCGAACTGCTGGGCGGATTATATTTTGGCGAGCCTCGCTCTATTGAGGGGACGTCTGGGCGACGGGAAGCGGTCAATACCATGCGCTATAGCGAGATGGAGATTGAACGTATTGCCCGGATTGCTTTTCAACTGGCTCAGAAGCGGCGCAAAAAACTTCTCTCCGTCGATAAGGCGAATGTGCTGGAGTGCTCGCGTTTGTGGCGTGAAGTCGTGACTCGCGTTGGGCGGGACTTTTCCGACGTTCAACTTTCGCACATGTATGTGGACTCGGCGGCCATGACGCTCGTCCTGCGGCCTACGCAATTCGATGTTGTGCTCACGGAGAACATGTTTGGGGATATTTTGTCGGACCAGGCGGGCGGAGTTGTGGGAGCGCTTGGCTTGCTTGCCTCCGCCAGCATTGGCGGTCCGGTCGGCCTTTATGAACCGGTACATGGATCGGCACCGGATATTGCAGGCCAGAACATTGCGAATCCGCTGGGAGCGATTCTTTCGGTGGCGCTAATGTTGCGGCATACCTTTCACTTGCACAAAGAAGCTGAGTGTGTAGAAGCTGGCGTCATCTCGACTTTAATGGGGGGGTTCCGCACGCGTGACATAGCGGGGCCGGAAGAGCGGGCCGTCAGCACGGTGGAGATGGGAGCGCAGATCGCGGAGTTTGTACGCATGGCGGCGGGAACATACGATCGGGAAGCGTCTTAGCGACTGGCTCTTTTCGAGTTTGGCGGTGGACGGGCGGGGACGCCCGTCGCTCCAACTGAGTTAGAGTTTTTCTTGGGCGGCGATAGGGGCCGCGTTGTAGGCTCCGGTTATTGAGTACCAGCGGATGCGGAGGACTTCTCCGAACATGCGGATGCCGTCGCGGACTGGATTCAAGCGCGTCCCTTGGCTGTGCGCCCAGACTACGGGAACCTCGTCGATACGGAATCCAGCGCGGCGAGCCAGGAATAGAATCTCGGGATCGAATCCCCAGCGCTCAATTTTTTGCAGCGGGAAGATACGTTGCACGGCATCGCGACGGAAGGCTTTGAATCCGCATTGGGTATCGACGAAACGCATGTCGAGCACAACCCGCAGAACAAAATTGAAGATTCGTCCAAAGGCTTGGCGGTATAAGGGCTGACGCTCGGTCTGGAGCTCGGACTTGAGCCAACGCGATCCGATGGCCACATCCGCGCCTTGATTGATCGCGGCCAGGAGTTTCTGCGCTTCTTCGATGGGAGAAGAAAGATCGGCGTCGGTGAAGAGGCAAACGTCGCCGCGCGCGTGCAGCATGCCGTTGCGCACGCTGAAGCCCTTGCCACGATTGCCGGGATTTTCGACCAGCAAAATTTGAGGATGGACCTTGCCGTATTCGCGCACGACCTGCGCCGTATCGTCGGTCGAGCCATCGTTCACGACGAGAATCTCGACATCCCATTTTTGTTCCTGGGTGTAGCGCAGCAGGGCATCGAGCGTGGGCCGAAGCCGGTTGCTCTCGTTGTAGGCGGGAATAACGATACTGTAGGTCAAACAATCCTCCGAATTATGGGACTTATTATGGAACTTGGAAATTATGCCGCTTGGCGGCGCTTGTCGAGCAAACCCAGAAATTCTGAAACCAGTTCTCCGTCCCAGAGGCCAATTTCGGCCTCGTGACGCATGGTAATTGCGGCCTCTCCGTGGCCGAACGCCGGCTTGTAAGGACGCGCCGTGCGTAATGCGTCGTAAATATCTACAACCTGCAAAATCCGGGGAAGGAGTGGAATCTCTTTGCCGCGCAGGCCATCCGGGTAGCCGGAGCCATCAAAATGCTCGTGATGATGCCGGATGATGGGAAGGACCAGCCGCAACGACTTTAACGGTCTACAAATGGCCTCGCCGGTGATGGGATGCTGCTTCATAATCGCCCACTCTGCCGGGGTCAGATCGCTTCCCTTCTTCAAGATTTCGTCGGGCACGGAAATCTTGCCCAAGTCGTGCAAAAAACCGCCCCGCCTTAATGCAACAAGCGATTCTTCGTCCAAACCTAAGAACCTGCCGAGATCGCTTGCGTTCCGCGCCAGGCGCTCACAATGGCCCTCGGTGTAAGGGTCGCGCGCTTCCACGCTTAGACCCAAGGTACAGAGAACGGAATCTACGGTCTCAAGTTCGTCGGTAAATTCCTTCAGCTTGAGCAGTGAACTGACACGGGCGAACAATTCCTCGGAGCTGATGGGCTTGGTCAGGAAATCATCGGCGCCGGCTTCAATCCCTTTTAACCGGTCTTCGCGAGCACTAAGGCCGGTGATCATAACGATTGGAATAAGCCGTGTCTTCGAATCTCCTTTAAGTTCCCGGCAAACTTCATAACCGCTCTTGCCGGGCATGACTACGTCGAGCAAAATCAGGTCCGGAGCCTGCCGACGGATTTCCGCCTCCGCCGCAGCGGCGCTCTGGACGGCAACTGCTTCATAACCGCGGGTTGCCAGCAAATCGCGAAGCAACGCGGCATTCACCAGATTGTCGTCAACCACCAGAATCGACTGCCTCCGACGACCGGCGAGCAGATCAGCCACACCGGAATAAGAGTTCGATTGGGGAGAAAGGGTTGTCCGGCGCTTGTTTTGGGGGAAGTTCATCAACATGCTCCATTGCCGGGGATGGTATCAATTTGGCGCGAAATTGCAAGCTGAATGCCACTCATTAGTTTTAAGTCTTCCACAGGATGGGGGATTGCGCTATAGGGTCGATTTCTGGGGCCCTACCATGCCCCTTATAACCGAACATTTTCAATGTTCACAAGTCCTTGCGAGCGGCTAAGCGGGCATGCCAGTCTCGACGCATGCTGTGGAAGATTTTGGTTGCACGTCATTTGACCGCTCTTTTGAAGTGCGCGCTGATCTTTGCCATCATGTGGGCGGGGAGGGCGGAGGGCAACGCGGCTTCCAAACCTCACGTCATCTCTTTTGGGAAATGGACGTCTACGAAATGGCCGAATGCTACGGGACAGAAATTGCTCGATATAAAGGTGCGCGCTCTATTTGTAGACGCCCGGTTGAAGGAGTACACGACGGGGATTCCGCACGAGTTGACTGATCGTCTGTTTGTAGTGAGGCGGGCGTTTCGGGTCAACGATGCGCTTCCGGGAGAAAGCGCCGCAGCGAGCGCTCCGAAGTGGGAGTGGCAGCGGGGAGGTTGGCTGCTGGTTGATCGGCTTACCGGACGCGTGACGCAACTCAACTTGCCGGAGTTTGATCCTTTTTATTCGACGGCGAGTTGGTATCGCGATTACGTGGCTTATTGCGGCGTGTCGGAGGATGGCAAGAAACTGTACGTGATGGTAGCTCAGGTTGGACGGCGAAAGGCGATCTTGAAGAAAGAGGATGGCGAACCGATTGGGGCGGAGGAACCCGATTCGGAGTGTCCGGCGCCGGCTTGGGAGCGGACTCCGATGCGGGTTACATTTCAGCCTAATGATAAGGAGAAGCTTGTGTTCTCGATTCGGAGCCGAGTGGTGGATGTGGTGAATGATGCGGAGGAGGCGGAAGAGTAGGGTTCTGCAACTGAATCGGCTATTTGCATGATGATCCTAGAGTTGTGGTGGACGGGCGAGGACGCCCGTCGCTCCATTGGGTTTGCTCTCGGTGCGAGTCGAAACTTTGGCGCTGGTTACCAACGCTACTGAGGCCACGATAATTGCGCTTCCCATTAGGATGTAGCGGTCGATGCGCTCGTGGAGGACTAGCCATCCTAAGAACATGGCTACTACGGGATTGACGTAGGCGTAGGTGGAAACTTTTGAGGTGGGAACGTGCTGCAGGAGCCAGATGTAGGCGGTATAGCCGATCCAGGAGCCGCAGACTACGAGGTAGAGAATTGCGCTTACGCCGCGAAAAGTCCAAACGATGGTGGCGTGGCGCTCGAAGAGTAGAGCGAAGATTAAATTCGACAAACCAGCGAAAAGTACTTGCCATGCGGTGGCGCTGAAGGGATCGACGGCGGCGGTCTGCCATTTTTTTGAGAGGACCGAACCGAAGGCCCAACTGAAGGATCCGAGTTGCAAGGCGAGCGCCCACGCGAGTTGGTGATGGCCCACCGCGTTGGGATGAAGCAGGTCGGGCCAGATGAGTACGACTACTCCGGCGATGCCGATTGCGAGGCCGACTTTGCCGCGGCGCGAGATGTGATGATCGCCCAGGAGAAGGCTATCCAGCACCAGAAACCAGAGTGGGGTGACGGCGATTAGAAGAGCGGCGAGGCCGGTGGGGACGATTTGCTCGGCGTAGGAGAGGGTGAGATTGCCTCCCATGAGAAGCAGAATGCCGACTGCCGCCAGGCGGGCGAGTTGAAGCGCGGAGAAGCGGATACGGCGTCCAGTAAGGGCGCAGTAGGCGAGCATGGAAATTCCCGCGATTAGAAAGCGCGCGGCGCAGACTACGGCTGGAGGAATTTGTTCTACTGCGATGCCGATGCCGAGGTAGGTCGAGCCCCAGAAGACATAGACCAGGCCGAAGGCGAGCAATATTTTAAAACGACTTGCTGTGGCGGTTGCGCTCATTGAGGGAGCGTTCAGGATAGCAGAGAGCGAATGGAGCTTTTAGTGTAGGCGGGGCTTACGTTGGTTACGATTTGATGCTGGCAAATTCAACATCTTTACCACAGGGGACGCAGAGGGGCACGGAGAGATGCCACAGGGAAGGCGGATTTACAAAAGCTGATTTGAAATTTGTTGCGGCTGCTGGACGGGGCTAGCCCGGTCTCTATGGGATGCGGGCGGCGCATGGTGAGAATCTTAGATTCCCGCTGTAGAGGGGTGAGTAGGGGTCCTTCGACTTCGCAGCACGAATCGCTTCGCGAATCGTGCTGCTGCGCTCAGGATGACAAATTTTTAGTTACTATGCGGCGGACCATATTCCCATCTCGGCCAGGATTTTGCTGGCGGCTTCGGTGCCGGAGCGGACACAGTCTGGGACACCTATTCCGGTATAACCGTTGCCTGCTAGCGCTAGGCCAGGAAGGTTTTGGCGTAGTGCTTCTATGCGCTGCAAACGTTCCAGATGGCCTACGGAATACTGCGCCATTGCGGATCTCCATTTATAGACGCGGGAGAATAACGGTTCGGAGCGGAGATTGATGATTTGCTCTAGCTCATCGCGGACTATTTGAACGATTTCTTCTTCGCTGCTTTGTAGAATTTGCTCGTCGCGCGCGCCGCCTAGAAAACAGCGGATGATGGCGCGATCGGCGGGAGCGCGATGAGGGAACTTATTGTGAACGAACGTAGCGGCTAACATGCGACGGCCGGCGCTGCGGGGTACCAGAAATCCGAAGCCCGGTGGAAGGGCGCGGCGCACTTTGTCGTCATAACCAAGTGTCACGGTAACGGACGAGCTGTACTGGATGCTGCGCAATTCGGCGGACAAGTTCTCATCCGCGCTTTGCAATACCGACGCTGCGGCTGGGGTTGGAGTCGCGATAATCACGGCATCAAATTGATCGCTCTGGTATCCGGCGGAAACCGTCCACCCCTCTAATTCGCGAACTAATAACTCGACGGGCACAGAAGTTTTCAATGCGTTCGGATCGAGATTGGCGACGAGAGCATCGGTCATTTGCTGCATGCCATTCTTGAGCGAAGTGAACAACGGGCGCGCTGGGGCTTTTGGCGCTGCGGCCATTTTTTTGCGAGCGGAGAGCATGGCGCGGCCGAGGCTGCCGTGCTTCGATTCCATGTCTGCGAAGCGCGGCAACACGGCGCGCACGCTTAATTGCGTGGCCTCGCCGCCATAAACTCCGGAGAGCAGCGGGTCGGCCAGCATGTCAACCATCTCGGGGCCGTAGTGGCGCTCTACCATCTCAGCCACGGTTTCATCGGCTGAAGCTTTGTGCGGCGGATGAAACCACTCTCTGGCCATGCGCAATTTTGTACGTACAGAAAAGAGCGGCGAAAGAACGGTGGGCATGATCTTGGTGGGAACCATGAACATGAGTCCGTCAGGCATTACGACCAGCTTGTTCTTGACGAGAATGTAGGTCTTACGAGCGGCGTCGTTCGAGCCTATGAGTTGATCGCCTAATCCAAGCCTGGTGCAGAGGTCGGCGGCCCACGGCTTTTCGGTAAGAAATGAATCGGGGCCGGCTTCGACGAGGCAGCCGTCAACGCGCTCGGTGACGAGCACTCCGCCGAGGCGGGGCTTGGATTCGAACAGGACGTACTCTACGGGCGTACCGGAGCGGCGTTTTTCTTCGATGGTGTAGGCGGCGGAGAGGCCGGAGATTCCGCCTCCGATGATGGCGATTCGTTTCATAGTGTGGCTACGAGCTGCGGGCTACGGGCTTCGAGCTGCGAGCTACGGGCGAGCTTTGCTCGGTTGATAATGGCCATCAGCTTCTTGCTTGATGCCGCTTACCTTCATGCGTTTGCTTACTAATTCTGCCAGGGCCGCGGTTAATGTCTTTGAGCCATTCAATGATTCTGCTCTCCATAGGCGCATGTTTTCTTTGTCGGCGAATTGTTTGAAAAAGATGTCGATGTCGTAGAGGACTTCCACGTGGTCGCAGAGAAATCCTACGGGATGAATGAAAACGCCGCTGTGACCTTTGGTTTTCAAATTCTTAATTGTTTCTTCTACTGTGGGGCCAATCCATTTGCCGCCGGACATGCCCTGGCTTTGGAAAGCGAACGTCCAATCGCTGGGTTCGAGGGCGGCTTGCGTGGCTACGAGTTCAGCGGTTTCTTTGGCTTGACGTTCGTAGGGGTCGCCTTCGGTAATGGTGCGCTCGGGGACGCTGTGGGCGGTGAAGATTATTGGAAGTTTCGCGCCATGCTCGGCGTTGGCTTTTTCCCAACCTTCGAGCAGCTTTTCTGCGAATGCTTTTATGAGGAGCGGCTCGTCGTGCCACTCTTCGACGAAATCCATCTTGAAGAGAATATTTCCGGCGGCGGTGACGGCGTTGCGATAAAGGCCGACGCTGGTGCGCGAATTTTGCGGGGCGAGGCAGACGGCGATTACGCGCTCGTAATTCTCAGCGGAGATAGTTTTTACTGCATCGTCGATGAAGGGCTTCCAGTTGCGCATGCCAGCGAAGACGGGCATGTTCAGCGACTGGGAAAGTTGGTGGGCTTGGAGAAGAGTCCAACAGGCCAAGGGGGAAAAACCGATGAGGGAATAGCGGCGGCGGATTTCTTCGATTACGGCGGGCGGGAGTGGGCGGCCTCCGGTGACGTAATTTAGGAATTCGGGGGTCTGATCGGGATTCTCGGGGCTGCCGTGGGCTAATAAGAGGATGGCGGTTTTTGCGCGTGGCCTTGAGCCGAACGAACTTTTCTGATTGGCGCAGTAGCATTGGCTGCTTGATAGTGCAAGCGGGCACGGGGTCATCTTTCGCTCCCAATTGGTGATTGGATATTGCGGCGAAAAGCAGGTCCTTCGCTTCGCTCAGGATGACAATTGGGAGGGTAGTGATGACGATTCGGAGAGTTGCGGTGACAGTTCGGTGACAGGCGATAACGATGCGGAGAGTGGTGATTTGTTGAGGTAAACATCACCGTTTACTCTCCTCTCCTGATTTGAAATCTGCGGAATGATCGCGAATGTAATCGCATAGGGCTTTTACGTTCTCCACCGGAGTTTCGGGGAGAATGCCGTGGCCTAAATTGAAGACGTGGCCGGGGCGTCCGGCGGCTTGCTTCAGAATATTTTCGGCGCGTGACTTCAATTCTTTCCAGTCGGCGAAGAGGAGCACGGGATCGAGATTGCCTTGCACCGCGCCTTTGAAACGTAAACTCTTCCATCCGGTATCGAGCGGGATGCGCCAGTCGAGGCCGATTACTTCGGCTCCGGTTTCTTGCATGGAAGGGAGAAGCGTTGAGCTGTCGGTGCCGAAATAAATCACGGGAACGCGGGTTTTTTGCAGGCGTTTCACCAGGTCGGTAACATGCGGCAGAACGTAGCGGCGATAATCTTCCACGCTAAGGCAGCCTACCCAACTGTCGAAGATTTGGATGGTATCGGCTCCGGCGCGGACCTGCTCGGTAGAATACTCGGCGGTCACGGCGACCAACTTTTTCATTAGCTCGTTCCACGCGGCGGGAACGGAGTACATCATTTTTTTGGTGAACAGATAATTGCGCGAACCTCCGCCTTCGATCATGTAGCTTGCTAAAGTAAAAGGCGCTCCGCAGAAGCCGATGACGGGAAGTTTGTTGCCAAAGTGCTTGCACACTAATTTCACTGCTTCGGAAACATAGCCGAGATCGGCGGCGCGATCGGTGCGAAGGCTGGCTACGTCTTCGGATGTACGCACGGGCTTTTCAATCTTTGGGCCTTCGCCGGCGGCGAAATGAAAGGGCAGTCCCATGACTTCGAGGGGGAGTAGCAGATCGGCAAAAATTATGGCCGCATCAACTTTTAGAATTTCGGCGGCTTCGATGGTGACTTGGGCAGCGACTTGTGGCTTCTTACAGATCTCGATGAGCGAGTATTGTTTGCGGATGGCGCGGTACTCGGGCATGTATCGTCCGGCCTGGCGCATGAACCAAACTGGAGTGCGTTCGGTGGGCTGAGCCTTGACGGCGCGAATGAAAAGAGAATCAGAGGCTGACATGAACCTTATAATCTAGCATCTTCGCTCAAATGCGGGATGTGACGTACGTCTCACATGATCTATGTGGGGGTAAGGCCGCGATTGTATCGGGTCACGGCATATCATCATCTGAGTACTTGATCTGAGAACTAACACTTTTGTGGGCGCGTCGAAGGAGTGGTTGCTTATGCTCTTCCTTGGTTTTTGTGCGAAAGGTCGATTGCGAAACTTGGTCACGGGTCTGGCTATCTCGCTCTGCCTGATTTGTGTTTGCGCGGAACGCTTATGCTTTGGGCAACAAACTGCGCCGCAAAACCCGGCGGTCGGCGGAACGACGAAGCCTGGCGTTGATAATGCGAGCGCCGACAAGGGTATCGCCGAAAAGGCAAAGCAGATGGGTACTCGGCCGGCCGAACCGCCGGCAGTGCTGCAGCAGCTTAATTCTGCGATTGAGCAGCTCACCGCGAGGATTTCTCCTGCGGTGGTTCAGATCCTGGTTACCGGCTATGGGGCTGTTGATGAAAATATTCGCGGTCAGGCAGCAGTCATCACGCGCGAACATGTGATTGGATCGGGAGTAATTGTAGATCCGGATGGATACATAGTGACGAATGCCCACGTGGTGGAAGGTGCGCAGCGCATTCATGTGGCCCTGCCGATGGCCTCGGTAATTTTTCCGGATCAGATTGCGCCGGTGGGCAAACAGCGTGTCGTGGAGGCGCGGTTGGTGGGAATGCACAAAGACACCGACCTTGCTGTACTAAAAATTGAAGAGACGGGACTGCCCACGCTTTCGCTGGGCAACCGCAGGCCGGTGCATCAAGGGGAACTGGTGTTTGCGATGGGAAGTCCTGAAGGGCTTGAGAATTCGGTGACGATGGGAGTGGTGAGTTCAGTGGCGCGGCAAGCGGATCCCAACCGCCCGATGGTGTACATACAAACGGATGCTCCGATCAATCCGGGGAATAGCGGTGGGCCGCTGGTTGATTCCGATGGTTACGTGATTGGGATCAACACTTTTATTTTCTCTGAAGCTGGCGGAAGCGAGGGGCTGGGTTTTGCGATTCCGGCGCGCATCGTGCGCTTCGTGTATCAGAGTTTGCGAAAATATGGGCACGTGCATCGGATCGAGGTGAAGGCCGGGGCGCAAACGATCACTGACAATCTGGCGAAGGGGTTGGGTCTAAGTCAGAATTGGGGTGTCGTGATCGACGACGTCACGCCCGGAGGACCTGCCGATGCGGGTGGATTGAAAATTGGAGATATCGTTGAAAAGGCCGATGGACGGGTCATTGGCACTCTACCCGCCTTCATGTCCGCACTTTACCTGCACCCGCTGGATGAAGCGCTGAAGCTCGAGATCTTGCGTGGGAACGAGCGCAAAATACTTTTCATTGCCGCGCTGGAGATGAAAGATCCGATGGATGCGCTGCCGAGTCTGGCGACGGCGCGCGACAATCTGGTTTCAAGGCTTGGCGTTTTGGCGCTGGATTTGAACGATGATTTGCGCTCCGCGCTGGGACCGATGAGGAATCCGTCAGGCGTTGTGGTGGTGGCCAGGGTTGCAGATTTCATGAGCGCTGCGACTGGGCTGCAGACTGGCGACGTGATCCATACCGTGAACCAGAGTCCGGTAGATTCGTTGAGTTCTCTGCGCACCGCTTTGAACCAGATCAAATCGCACGATTCTATTGTGCTGCAAGTGGAGCGCGGCGGGGGATTTCAGTGGCTGGCGTTTGAGATGGAGTGAGTGCTTTTACCACAGGGAGCACAGAGGGACAGAGGGGCACAGGGAATTCAAAGTCTTCTCCGGTGTCCTCTGTGCCTCCAGTGGTAGAGATTCAAGCTGTTGAACTGGGATTGCTAAGGACGAGACGCGAAGCGGTTATAATGGCACCTTTCTCAAAAGGAGCTGCATGCGACCGTTCTTCGCTATTGTGTTGATCTTTACGCTGATCATTCCATCTTTGTCATTTGGTGCGGACCAAGTAATTTCAAACCAAGCCGCTAGTATTCAAAATGCGATGGTCGGTTATTCGCCGCGCGCTGCTCAAACTGAGCGCGAGTGGGAAGCTAAGCTTCGCGCAATTCCTGATCCAAACAATTTGCGTGAGTACATGCGGCGGCTGAGTGCGCGGCCGCATCATGTGGGCTCGCCTTACGACAAGGACAATGCGGAATGGATTCTGGCTCACTTCAAGGAATGGGGCCTGGACGCGCACATTGAGCGGTTCGACGTTTTATTTCCTACGCCGAAGATTCGCGTGCTGGAGATGGTTGCTCCTACTAAGTTCACGGCGAAGCTCGAGGAGCCGGCGCTGGCGATCGATCCGACCTCGAATCAGAAGTCGGAGCAGTTGCCGACTTACAATGCTTACTCGATCGATGGGGACGTTACGGCTCCGTTGGTGTTTGTGAATTATGGCCTGCCTGAGGATTACGAAAAGCTTGACCGGCTGGGCATTTCGGTGAAGGGCGCGATTGTGATCGCCAAGTATTTGCATTCGTGGCGCGGGATAAAGCCGAAGGTTGCGGCGGAGCACGGGGCGATTGGCTGCCTGATTTATTCGGAGCCGCAAGATGATGGGTACACGCGGGACAATGTATTTCCGGCGGGGCCGATGCGTCCTCCCGACGGAGTGCAGCGTGGGAGTGTGATGGATTTTCCTTCGAGCAGTCCGGGAGATCCGCTGACGCCGGGAGTGGGCGCGACTCCTGATGCGAAGCGGCTGGCGTTGAAGGATGCTAAGAGCATTACGAAGATTCCGGTGCTGCCGATTTCTTATGGCGACGCGCAGCCTTTGCTGGCGGCGCTGGCGGGGCCGATGGCTCCGGAGGCATGGCGCGGATCGCTTCCGATTCCTTATCACGTGGGGCCGGGACCGGCGCAGGTGCACTTGAAGGTCGCATTCAATTGGGACACTAAGCCGGTCTACGATGTGATCGCGAAGATTACGGGCAGCGTCGCTCCGGACGAATGGATTATTCGTGGGAATCATCATGATGCTTGGGTGAATGGGGCGGAGGATCCGATCTCGGCGCAGGTTTCGTTGCTGGAAGAAGCTCGATCGCTGAGCTTGTTGCTGAAGCAGGGATGGAAGCCACGGCGCACGATTATCTATTGCGCGTGGGATGGCGAAGAGCCAATGCTGCTGGGCTCGACGGAGTGGGTGGAAACTCATGCCGATGAGTTGCGTGAGCATGCGGCCGTCTACATCAATACGGATGGGAACGACCGCGGCGTTTTGAATATGAACGGGTCGCACAGCCTAGAGCAATTCATTAATGGAGTCGCGAGGGACATTGAGGATCCGGAGACGGCGGCTGCGGGAACTAAGATGACGGTTTGGCAGCGGGCTCATCTCGCTGCCATTTCTGAAGCGAAGTCGGCGGAGGATCGGAAGGAGATCCGGCAGCGAGCTGACCTACGAATTGGAGCGCTTGGTTCTGGTACGGATTTCACGGGATTCATCGATCACGTGGGCGTGGCTACGCTGGACATGGGATTTGGCGGAGAGGATGAAGAGGGAATTTATCACTCCATTTACGACGACTTTTACTGGTACACACATTTCTCGGACACGAATTTTGTTTATGGTCGAGCGCTGGCGCAAACGGTAGGAACTTCTGTGATGCGGCTGGCGGATGCGGAAGTGCTGCCGTTTGACTTTGTGGACTTCGCCGATACGGTGGAGATGTATACGAAGAATCTGCAAAAGCTGCTGGCCGATAAGCAGGAGGAAATACGCGAGCGTAATCAGGAACTGGATGAGGGAATGTTTAAGGCTACGTTTGATCCGAGGCATCCGACGGTTGCGCCAGCGCGGGAAGAGATTCCTCCGCATTTGAATTTTGCTCCGATGCAGAACGCGGTTGACGTGCTTAATCGTAGCGATAAACATTATCAGCAGGCGCTGGCGGCGAAGCAGGCTAATTTGGATGATGATGCGTTTTCAGCGAAGCTGGGCGCTTTGAATCGGGAGTTGATTGAGAGTGAGCGGCGGCTGACTAATGCGGATGGACTGCCGCGGCGGTCGTGGTATAAGCATTTGCTTTATGCTCCGGGAGTTTATTCGGGGTATGGGGCGAAGACGGTTCCGGGAGTGCGCGAGGGAATTGAGCAGAAGCGGTATGCGGAGGCGGAGCAGGAGATTGTGCGCGTGTCGAAGGCGCTGGAAGACGAGGCGGTGCTGATTGAGTCGGCGGCCACGTTATTGGACGGAGTTGCGAAGTAGGGATTTGTGGCAGTGCGGGAGACGGGGCAAGCCCCGTCTCTACAGGAGATTGCTTATGGGACGGTTGGTTGTTGCTTCGGGCATCGATAGTGTTTTGGTTTTCAGGTAGGCGTCCACGCTCGCGGCGGCTTTGCGGCCTTCTGCGATGGCCCACACTACTAATGATTGGCCTCGGCGCATGTCGCCGGCGGCGAAGACTCCTGGCAGCGATGACATGTTGTCTGCATCTGTGGCGACGTTGCCGCGCGAATCTAGTTTCACCCCTAGCTGATTGAGCATTCCGTTTCTAACTGGGCCGACAAATCCCATTGCGATGAGGACGAGATCGGCTTCCAATGTGAATTCGGTGCCGGGGATGGGCTCGAAGGTTGGAGCTGGACCGACTCGCACAGCGTGCAGTTGCTGCACTTGGCCGGCGTTGTTGCCGGTGAATTTGGTAGTTGCTATGCTCCAGTCGCGGATGCCACCTTCTTCGTGCGCGCCTTCGACTCGGAGTTGCATGGGCCACAGTGGCCATGGCGTGAGTGGAGAGCGTTCGTCGGGCGGCTTAGGCATGATCTCGAATTGGTGCACGGAGAGCGGCTTTTGGCGGTGGCAGGTTCCTAGACAATCGGCGCCGGTGTCGCCGCCTCCGATGATGATTACGCGTTTGCCTGTCGCCAGAATTTCTGTTTCCGGCGGGACGGTGTCGCCCAGGGAGCGGCGATTTTGTTGCGGCAGGAATTCCATCGCGAAATGAATTCCCTTTAGGTCGCGTCCCGGAACATTGAGATCGCGCGGCTGTTCGGCTCCTCCGGCGAGGACGATGGCGTCGAAATCTCGGCGCAGATCTTCGACGGAGATGTTCTTGCCTACTTCTGCGCTGGTGATGAATTCGACACCTTCCGCAGACATTTGTTCGAGGCGGCGATCTACGATGCGTTTTTCTAATTTGAATTGCGGGATGCCGTAGACGAGCAGTCCACCGATACGGTCTGATTTTTCGTAGACCGTAACGGCATGTCCGGCGCGGCATAGCTGTTGGGCGGCGGCTAGCCCTGCTGGGCCCGAACCGACTACAGCTACTTTTTTACCAGTGCGAAATTTCGGTGGCTCGGGACGGATCCAGCCTTCGGCGAAAGCGCGCTCGACTATATTTTTTTCGATTTGCTTGATTGTGACTGGGGGCTGAGTAATGCCTAACACGCATGAGGCTTCACACGGCGCGGGACAGATGCGGCCGGTGAATTCCGGGAAATTGTTGGTGGCGTGCAACTGGCGTACGGCTTCTTTCCAGCCGCCGCGATAGACGAGATCATTCCAATCGGGAATCAGATTGTTGACGGGACATCCGGTTTGGCAGAAGGGGACGCCGCAATCCATGCAGCGAGCACCTTGGGTGCGAAGTTTGGGTTCGGGGAAATCCTGATAGATTTCGAACCAGTCATTGACGCGTTCAGTTGTGGGGCGACGTGGGGCCAACTCACGCTCATACTCCATGAAGCCGGTTTCTTTACCCATGTTGCACCTGCTCAAGGGGGATCAGGACATTCGTTGGTGGACTTGGAATGTAAGGCTGGCGACGGCGGCTTACTCCCAGAACGCGCTTGTGTTCGTGCGGGAAAACTTTGATAAAGCGGGAGAGGGATTCAGTCCAATTGTCGAGAATCCAAGCGGCGCGCGGGCTTCCGGTGAGCTGGTGATGACGCGTTACCAGATCTTTTAGGAGTTGAACCTCGACTAGTTTTATCTCAACGATTCGTGTTTCGACGAGACGGCCCTCTGTGATTTGGGAATCGTGAGCATCGACCATCGGCTCCAGATCGACGGAATCGAGATTGCAGCGTTTTTCGGTGAAATCGCCACGCTCATCGAAGACGTAGGCTACGCCGCCACTCATGCCAGCGGCAAAATTCCTGCCACACGCGCCGAGGACGACGACCAGGCCTCGCGTCATATATTCACAGCCGTGATCGCCAACGCCTTCAACTACAGCGGTCGCTCCTGAGTTGCGGACGGCAAAGCGCTCGCCTGCGACACCGTTAAAAAATGCCTCGCCACTGGTTGCGCCATAGAGAGCGACGTTGCCGATGAGGATATTTTTCTCCGGAGAGAAGGTTGAGGCGCGGGGCGGGTAGACGATCAAACGCCCCCCTGACAGGCCTTTTCCTACATAATCGTTGGCGTCGCCTTCAAGAGTTAGAGTGACTCCGTTGGCCAAGAACGCGCCGAGGCTCTGGCCGGCTGAACCTTCGAGTTGAATGCGGATGGTGTCGTCGGGCAAGCCGTTTGATCCGTGACGACGCGCGATTTCCCCGCTCAGCATGGTTCCAACGGAGCGGTGAACATTGCGGATCGGTAGTTTGATTTCCACCGGCGTCAGAGTTTCTAGAGCGGCTTGCGTAGTGGCGAGGAGTTGGTGATCGAGTGCCTGCTCCAAACCATGGTCTTGCGCATTGACGCAGCGGCGCGCCACGCGCGATGGGACTGGCGGGTTATAGAGTATGGCCGAAAGATCGAGACCGGATCCCTTCCAGTGATTGACGGCGGGGCGGACATCGAGCATGTCAACGCGGCCAATCATGTCGTCCATGCGGCGGAAGCCGAGTTGCGACATGTATTGCCGCACTTGCTCGGCGAGAAAGAAGAAGAAGTTGATAACGTGTTCGGGCTGGCCCTGGAACTGCTTGCGCAGCACGGGATCTTGGGTGGCGATGCCGACTGAACAAGTGTTGAGATGGCACTTGCGCATCATGACGCAACCCATTGCGATGAGAGGGGCAGTCGCGAATCCGAATTCTTCGGCACCGAGCAGCGCGGCGATGGCTACGTCGCGTCCGGTTTGCAGCTTGCCGTCGGTCTGCACTTTGATGCGACTGCGCAGATCATTGAGCAGGAGCACTTGCTGCGTTTCGGCTAAGCCTAACTCCCATGGGATGCCAGCATGCTTGATGGAACTTAGCGGCGACGCGCCTGTGCCTCCAGTGTCGCCGCTGATAAGGACTACGTCGGCGTGAGCTTTGGCTACTCCGGCGGCCACGGTGCCTACTCCTACTTCGGCTACTAATTTCACTGCGATGCGGGCTTGTGGGTTTACATTTTTTAGGTCGTAGATTAATTGCGCAAGGTCTTCGATGGAGTAAATGTCGTGGTGCGGCGGGGGCGAAATTAAACCTACGCCTGGGATGGAATGTCTTATTCGGGCGATGACTTCGTCAACTTTATGGCCGGGAAGCTGGCCGCCTTCACCTGGTTTTGCGCCTTGTGCCATCTTGATTTGTAACTCGTCGGCGTTGACCAGATAGTTTGTGGTTACGCCGAAGCGGGCGGAGGCGATTTGCTTGACGGCGCTGCGGCGGAGGTCTCCGTTGGCATCTTCGTTGAAACGCTCTTCGTCTTCGCCGCCTTCGCCGGTGTTTGATTTTCCTCCGATGCGGTTCATGGCGATGGCGAGAGTTTCGTGCGCTTCTTTGCT
>PLBX01000574.1 GCA_003135495.1 Acidobacteriaceae bacterium
TCGCAGGAGCCTGCGGCACGCCAGACGCGTCGGTGACGTACACCCACAAGTGATCGACGCCTTGAGCGTTGGGCGAAACAAAATAAACGGCGTGATTGTTCGGAGACGGGTATAGTACGCCGTATCCCATTAGCCCCCCTAGGATGATCGGCGAACCAACTTGCGTGGCATAGAGTGTCTGAGGATCGACGTTGTAAGTCAGCAGACTCGTGCCGTCGATCACGTAAACAACCTGAACCGGCGTCGATGAAGCTTGCCCCGCGGGGCTGTTAGGACGGGCGTTTTGAGCCAAAGCAAGAGAAGCGAAGCAGGCGACCAGGCAAAGAAGAGAAGGGCGAGGCATAAGGGACCTCCAGCGACCGATGAGTCAGATGAAACGCCTGGAAAATTGGTTGCCATTTGGGCACTCAGGATCGAGCGACAATGGCGTACCCTCCAGCTCTTCAAACAACGGGGGTGCCCCGACTTCTCGCGTTTGAGAAGTGGCCCGCCCAACCGTCGACACTGCGGGCTTCTCATGCCGCCGAGCTTGGATCTTCATCTTCGAAAACGTCCCAATCGTTGACTCTGACAGCGCGAGCCTCATCCAGGAAGTACGTGCGGTCGATGTCCGCACCCTCCGGTTATTTTTATTCACTCGATTGTTTGGAAAGATGCGTTAGAAGTCGGCCACCGTCGAGCCCGTGAGCTTCTCACGCTGCCGGAGGCCGGATCTTCATCTTCAGCACATCCCGTTCGTTAATTCTCACTACCCGCCCTTACCCAGGAAGTTAATTGCAATTCTCGATGCGCTTGTGCTCAGTAGCTTGTGTGGCGCGGACACTCCCTTCGACTTCGCTCGGGACAGGCTTTTGTCCGCGTGTCGGCAGTGCGTCGCCGTCAACGCGGACAAGAGTGTCCGCGCCACATAAGTCCCAAACGTTGAAGGCATAAAACCGTTGCTCCATGAATTTCGCGCGGTGACAGCTCAAACCCGTCAACGGTGACGAAAAGATTCGTCAACAACCGTGGTGGAGGGCCACTTCTCAAACGCGAGAAGTGGCGCACCCCTCCGGTTATTTTTCTCAACCTACGGGTACAAGCGATGCAGCATGCGGGGGAAGGGGATGGTTTCGCGGACGTGTTCCAGGCCGCAGATCCAGGCTACGGCTCGCTCGATGCCCATGCCGAAGCCGGAGTGGGGGACGCTGCCATATTTGCGCAGATCGAGATACCACTTGAAGGCTTCTTCGGGCAGATTGTGCTCGTGAATACGTTGCAGGAGCAGGTCGTGAGAGGCCATGCGCTGCGAGCCTCCGATGATTTCGCCGTAGCCTTCGGGAGCTAGTACGTCGACGCAGAGGGCGAGTTCTGGGCGCTGGGGATCGGGCTCCATGTAGAAGGCCTTCACGGTGGCTGGGTAGCGATGGACCATGACGGGACGGTCATAGAGTGCGGAAAGATAAGTTTCGTCGGGCGAGCCCAGGTCTCCGCCCCACTCGAATTTGTTTTCGAGCTTGCCTTGGGCGTGGCCTTCCTGCAATTTCTGGACGGCTTCGTCGTAGGTGATGCGCGGAAAGGGCGAGTCGATTTTTTCGAGCTTCGTCAGATCGCGTCCGATGGTTTGCAGGTCGGGGCGGCGGCGCTCTAGACATCTCTTAACCAAAAAGGTTAGCAAGCCTTCGGCTAATTCCATCAGGTCGTCGAGGGTGCCGTAGGCTACTTCGGGTTCGACCATCCAGAATTCGGTTAGGTGGCGGCGAGTCTTGGATTTTTCGGCGCGGAAGGTTGGTCCGAAAGAATAGACCTTGCCCAGCGCCATGGCGGTCGCTTCGATGTAGAGCTGTCCGGATTGGGTGAGGTAGGCCTGCTCTTCGAAGTAGTCGACGGGGAAGAGCGTGGACGTTCCTTCGCAGGCAGCGGGCGTAAGAATTGGCGGATCGGTTAGGGTGAAGCCGTTGCTGTCGAAAAAATCGCGGGCGGCGCGGATGATTTCGGCGCGCACGCGCAGGATGGATGCCTGGCGCTGCGAACGCAGCCAGAGATGGCGGTGCTCCATCAGGAAATCGACGCCGTGTTCTTTGGGTGTGATGGGATACGGATCGGATTCGGAGACGCGCTGCACTACCTGGACGTTGGAGACGTCGAGTTCGTAACCGCCGGGAGCGCGTTTATCGGCGCGGACTTTGCCTTCTACGATTACGCTCGACTCTTGCGTCAGGCCTTTGATGGCGTCGAAGACTTCGGGAGGGACGGCGTTTTTGGGGACGACTCCCTGGATGACGCCGGAGCCGTCGCGAAACTGGGGGAAGAGAAGCTTGCCGCTTTCGCGGAGGTTGTAGAGCCATCCGCGAATGGTGACAGACTGGCCTTCGTGCTTGCCGATTTCTGCGATGGTGCTGATGGGTGTGGGCATAAAAATTAAAAATTGCGCTGCGATTCTTGACGGTGAAAGGTCAGAGGTGAAAGGTCAGATTGCAGAGGTAAAACCTGTGACGGTGGTTGTTGGGGTTAACTTTTGCAATCTGACCTCTAACCTCTGACCTGCTTTCATGCTTCTTCCAGCTTTTTGAAGGTAGCGCTTACTTCTTCGCTGGGATTTTTCTTTTCTTCTCCTTCGATTTCGAGGAGCAGAGGCGGCTTTTGTGGTGCGGTTCGCAGCAGCTCCATGGTCTGCTTCCAATCGATCGTTCCGCCGCTACCACCGGGCCACAGATGCGAGTCTTTGAATTTATCGTTGTCGTGAACGTGGGTGGAACAAATGTGATTTTTCAGGATCTCGAATCCCGCGGGAATGCCCTCCATCATGTTGGCGTGGCCGCAATCGAAACAGACACCGATGTCTTCGAAATGCATGGTCTTGATAAATTCGACCAGACGATCGGGAGTAGAAAGTTCGTTGGGAATATTTTCTACCAGCACTCTTACGCCTAACGGTTTGGCGAAGGCGCGCAGGTGCTCGACGGAGGTCATGGCCGCTTCGAATTTTTTTTCATCGAAGGCATCATTGGGATTGCCGATGTGCTGGATGAGAAAGCGGAACGGAATGTGCTCGGCAATTTCGAGCGCGCGTTTGATTTCATCCATGGCGTCGATGCGTCCAGCGCGGTCGGTGGATGCGATGTTGACGGGCGGCGATCCGGTGCGTCCCCATTCGTAATCGGAATATAGAGGGGCATGGACGGAGTGCAGCGGAATGCCAGTGGACTTGAACCAGTCGGCGATTTCGCGGACATGCTGCTTGCGATTGCCGTAGTCGAAATGCTGGCGCGCGGCGAAGATTTCGATGGACTGTGCTCCAGCTTTAACGAGTTCGTCTAGCAGGCCGGGATGCAGCCGCTCCTTCACAAATAGGTATGTCGACACCGCCCTCTGCATCAGTAGCCTACCGCCTTCCCGTTGTTGCGTCCGTCGCTCGCGCCCAAGCGTTCGCCGGTTTTGGGGTCAACCATGATGCACTCAGCGTCTCCCCAAAAATGCCGCAACGTCAACTTGTGCCCTTTGGAACGAAGAATATTCATTGTATCGGGAGAGAGGCGGTCTTCGACGAGAATCTGATCGGGAAGCCACTGATGATGAAACCTGGGTGCGTTGACGGCCTCTTGGATGTCGAGCCCGAAATCGACGACGCCGATGAGGACGTTGGCGACGGTGGTGATGATGGTGGGGCCTCCGGGCGAGCCGAGGACGAGAAAGAGCTTGCCGTCTTTAAGAACAATCGTCGGAGTCATGGCAGAGAGCGGGCGCTTGCCGGGGCCGATGGCGTTGGCGGGGCCCTGAATGAGGCCGTAGGTATTCGGGACGCCGGGTTTGGAGGTGAAGTCGTCCATCTCGTCGTTGAGGAGAAAGCCAAGGCCTTCGGCGGTGGCGCGGGAGCCGAAGGAATCGTTGAGCGTGGTGGTGACGGAAACGGCGTTGCCTTCGGCGTCGACTACGGAATAATGCGTGGTGTTTTCTGGTTCGCGAATCGTGATTGGACGCAATTGCGCTTCGCGTTCGAGTTCGGCAAAAACAGCGGGGCGTTTCAGGATCTGGCTCAAGGTGGCCTGATTGGGATCGATGGAATCACGCCACGCGGCGGCGTATTTCTTGTCGATTAACTGCGCGACCGGAACTTTAGCAAAGTCGGGATCGCCCATGAACTCGGCGCGATCGAAGAAGGCGCGGCGGAAGGCTTCGACTTCGAGATGAATGGCATCGCCGGAGCGATTGCCGGATTTGGCCAGATCGAAACCTTCGAGGATGTTGAGGATCTCGATGAGCGCGACTCCGCCGGAAGATGGCGGCGGGGCGCTGATGATGTCGTAGCCGCGATAGGAGCCGCGGATGGGCTCGCGATCTTTGACTTCGTAGGCGGCGAGGTCTTCGGGGGTGATCAAGCCTCCATTTTTATGGATGGCCGCAGCGAGTTCGCGAGCCATGGCGCCGTGGTAAAAATCGTCGGGGTTCTGGGCGATGCGTTCCAGTGTGTGCGCGAGTTCGGGCTGCTTGAGAATTTCGCCGGATTGGTAGAGATTTCCGTCGCGCAGAAAAATGCGTTTGGATTCGGGAAACTGCGCGAGGTACTTATCTTTTTTCAGGTCTTGCGTATCTTCGTAGGCTAGAGCGAAGCCATCGCGCGCGAACTTGATGGCGGGAGCGATAACTTTTTCCAGCGAGAGCTTGCCGTATTTTTTCTCTGCGTAGACCAGACCGGCCACGGAGCCGGGAACGCCGATGGATTTGTATCCGACGATGCTGGACTGATTGTTGGATTCGGGGAGGACATTGCCCTGGGCATCGAGATACATGTTCTCAGTGGCGGCGGCGGGCGCTTTTTCGCGGAAGTCGATGAAGCGGGTTTCGCCGTTGGCCTTGCGAAGGAGAAGGAAACCGCCTCCGCCAAGGTTGCCGGCTTGGGGATGGACAACGGCGAGGGCGAAGCCGGTGGCTACGGCGGCATCGACGGCATTGCCTCCGGATTGCATGATTTCTTCTCCGGCGCGGGAGGCGAGCTCGTGAACGCTGGCGACTATGGCGTGCTGGGCGTGGGTGGGGCGGAGTGGGGCGGCCGCGGCTGTGATCGAGAGGAAAACGATGAGGCTTCGGGAGAGCAGATGGAATCTCGGAAGAATATTTTGACTGCGCATGAATTGGGTGGCGAAAGTAATGAGGCTAGTACAGGGGGGGACTGGAGTCAAACGGCGGGGTGGCAAAGCTAAGCAAAATATTAACCACAGGGGGCACGGGGGTTTCACAGGGGGCACAGGGAGTTTCATGGAATTAGCGTGATTGTCTGTACTTGGGCTTGTGGTGGACGGGCGGGGACGCCCGTCGCTCC
>PLBX01000519.1 GCA_003135495.1 Acidobacteriaceae bacterium
ATGGCGCACGTATACCTCAGATAGTAGATAACGGCAGGAGCGACGGTGGCAGACCGCAAGAATTTCTGGTCAGGATGGCAAGAGCGCCTATCGGCCCTTGGCAACGTTCCGGCTGTCTTGAAAATTGTGTGGGAGTCGGGCCCGCCGGTAGTGATTTTCGGCTTGGTGTCGCGGGTNNTTTTCGTCCCTCTTGCCGGTGCTGCTGCTGTGGATTACGAAGCTCATTATTGATGGGATCGTGCATGCGGTGTCGAACCATCAAGCGGTGGGTCCGCGATTCTGGTGGCTGGTAGCGGCAGAGTTTTCGCTCGCCGTACTCAATAGCGTCCTCATTCGAACGATCGACTACTCGGATTCGCTGCTGGCGGATAAGTACACGCGGCATGTCAGCATTCGAGTATTGGAACACGCATCAAGCCTCGACCTTCTGGCGTACGAGGATCCTGTATTTTATGACCGCCTGGAACGGGCGAGGGTACAGGCAACCGACCGATTAGTCATGATTCAAGCGGTTGGACGGCTGGTGCAGCAAGCAATAACCACCCTAACGCTTTCCGTTTCCATAATGTTCTTCTCCCCATGGCTGATGCTGCTGCTGATTGTCNNTCAGCTGGATTACTTGCGCGTGCTTGGCGGCAGCAAAGAAGCAGCGAAAGAGCTGAAGCTCTTCGGGCTGCGCAAGTTCCTGATCGAACGCTTTACCAACCTATCGGACGAAATCTACGCGGAGAATATTGGCCTGTCGAGGCGGAAGTTGCTCGCCGGTTCTTTGCTTTCCATGGTCGGCACCATGGGGTACTACTCCGCTTATGTGTTTGTAATCTGGCGCACGGTTAATGGTGGCCTGACCATTGGCACGCTCACATTTTTGGCGGGCGCGATTCAGCAGGCCAGCAGTAACATTCAGCAGATTTTTTCTACGATTGCAGCGATTGGCGATCAGGCGCTGTTTCTCACTGACCTGCTGGCCTTCTTCAAGATGGAGCCGACCATCCGCTCCAAGCCGAATGCGCTGCCGGCGCCGAGGCCGATCAAGCAGGGGGTTGAATTCCGCAACGTTTCTTTCAGCTATCCGGGAAACTCGCGTTTGATTCTGGACCACATTAATTTTCAATTGCACTCGACGGAGCGGCTGGCGCTGATCGGCGAAAACGGCCAAGGCAAAACGACGATCGTGAAGTTAATTACGCGGCTCTACGATCCGACGGAGGGGCAGATACTGCTCGATGGGGTTGATCTGCGCGACTACGATCTCGAAGATCTGCATCGCGAGATGGGCGTTATTTTTCAAGATTTCATGCGCTATGAAATGACTGCGGCTGAAAATATTGCCGTGGGCCGGGTTGAGGAATTGAAAAATCCGGAACTTCTGCGGATAGCGGCGCGCAAGAGCACGGCCGATGCGATAATCGCGCGGCTGCCGCGAGGTTATGACCAGATGCTCGGTCGCCGCTTCGAGCAGGGCGTCGATATCTCCGGCGGAGAATGGCAGAAGGTGGCGCTGGCCCGGGCTTACTTGCGCAACGCACAGATCCTTATTCTTGACGAGCCCACCGCCGCGCTCGATGCGCGTAGCGAGTTCGAAGTTTTTCAACGCTTTGCCGAACTGACCGCGGGCAAGATGGCGCTGTTTATTTCGCATCGTTTCTCCACTGTGCGCTCGGCAGACAGAATCGTCGTCCTCGAAAACGGAAAGATTGCCGAAGAGGGCAGTCACGAGCAACTGTCGCGCTTGGGCGGACGGTATGCGGAAATGTTTGAGATGCAAGCGTCGAGTTATCGTTAAGCTGGCGTACCGACTGAGTATCAATGGAACAAATAATGGGCCAAAGAAAGATGCGGGAATAATAGGAAATGAACGAGAGCGGAAATTTAGAACTAGCGAGTGCAGAAATCGGAGGAGTTCTGCGTACCGTGCCGGACGAATCATCGCCGGACAGCGCTTTACGTTCGAGCGCTATGCAACTGGCGCGGAATCTTGCCTGGATACCGGGGCAACGGGAATCGAGCGACCTTAGCGATCGCGGCCGCGCACTGTTTAGCTCTTTTCGTTCCCTGCTGGCAAGCCTTGAATCGTCGGCGCAAAAAGGTTCTGATGATTTCGAGCGGCTCCGGGGAAATGTTCCGTTGCTCAATGCGGAACTGGAGGATGCGTGCAGAGTTTTCGACCAAGAGCATTCGATTCCCCAAGTCCGAACTCCCCAAGGACAAGTTGTTTCACGGGTGGCTGCGATTGCGCAAAATTATCTTTCGATCTCGGGATATCAATTTAGCCAGTCAACCTTCAGCTTTTACATCAAGGCTTTTCAGGAAGTCACTGTTTTAAGGATGGCCGAGTTGTGGGCGATTATCCCGTTCATGAAGATTGTCCTGCTGGAGCAGATCGCGGAGCAAGGGAAGCGTTTATTAGAAAATCCGTCGCAGCCGTCCGGCATTCAGCACCCGGTCAAGAGTCTGCTAGAGATCAAGCAGACATCCTGGAAAGTTGCAATCGAGCCCTTGATCGCATTTGACGAGGTATTGCGGCAGGATCCAGCGGGTGCGTATGCCGCGATGGACTACGAAGGCCGCGAGTTGTACCGGCGAACGATCGTGAATATTTCGGACCATTCGGACTGCCCCGAAATTAAAGTTGCCAGACACGCGCTTGATTTTGCGCGCGAGGCGCACCGGCATCCCGATAAAGATCCGCGAGTAACGCTGCGCGATTCGCACGTTGGAAATTATCTGCTGGCGGAAGGCGCGGCGGTTCTTGAGGAAAAGGCGGGCTTCAATCCTCCGTTTGCGCAGCGTGCGCGGAGTTGGTTGCGCCGTCATCCGGATGATTTTTATCTCCCGGGAATTGCGGTGCTCACTTTCGCGATCGTTTCGTGCGTTGTGCTGTTTTTGACGAAGCCGTCGACTCCTTTGGGATTAATCCTCTTATCGCTGGTAGCGGTGCTGTTGCCGAGTTCACAGAGCGCGGTGCAGATCATGAACTATCTGGCGACGCTGCTG
>PLBX01000018.1:0-121 GCA_003135495.1 Acidobacteriaceae bacterium
TGAAGCACTTTCAGGTAGTGGGAGCATAGCCACCTCCTGCGAATCGGAAATGGGCGGGCGACGGTTGGCGCTTTACGCTGCAGGTTCACGTTCTCCAACGGCGGAAGAAGAATTGCTGCGC
>PLBX01000018.1:179-2521 GCA_003135495.1 Acidobacteriaceae bacterium
GCCTCCTTTGGACGGTCACAGGTAGTTTAGGGCGGAACCGGAGTCCAGTCTGATCAATACTGAACAACTCTTTCGATACACCCACTATTCAATTCTGGAATCTTTGTGCGCTACAATACCGAATCCTTGATAAAGGGGAGCGTGCCATGCTCTCACGCGAACAGGTGATGGTGATCAGGGCGGAGATCGAGAAACTGGAACTAGCCCTGCAGAAATGCACTGACGGCAGCATTCGAAGAGTGATCGAGACTTTGATCGAAGAAGAGAAACGGAAGTTGGTGTCCGGCAACAATTCAAAGTAGCGCCCAAGCTTTCCTAGACTGTCTGCGTCGGAGGGGCCAATGCTTCCAGACTCATCCTTCAGACAATCCGTCAAGGATTTTCTAACAACCGAATCCCTCAAGCCTCAAAGAACGCAGCCCGGAACTTTGTCCGAGCGGCTGGAGCGTGCTGAGAAAAAGTTACTGGCGACGAAAGAGGAAAAGATCAAGACTCTCGATTCTCTTTGTGAAAGGTACGTGGCCGCAAAAATGGCCGGGGAGCCAACGGAGAACTTAGCGTCGCATCCGCCCCGATGCCCGGTTGGCCAAAAGAAGGCACGAGTTACGTTTCAACGACGGCGACGCGAGAGGACCAGCGGGTAGGCGCGACAGTGGAATGAATGCTCATCATTCCTTCAAATTGTTCTCATGAATCATTTTCAGCAGTTCTTGTTTACGCACTTGGCGAGCCTGGTGGCCAGCTCTGTCCAAAGGAGTGCGCTCTTTTTCTCGCAGAAGCATCTCGTCGATCTTTTCAATCACTTTGAGTTCGCGTTCGATTTGATTCCTAGTTAACACCATGCGCCCACGCGGAGTTCAGCCCGCTTGTTTCTTTGCTAACTTTAATTTCATTGTGTGGATTCCTTTGGCTTGTGTTTCCAAGAAACCCCTCGGACCGTAATCTCTCTTCCGCTGCTTCGGATGTAAGGATGGTGACCTTCGGAGCGATGTACGGCTTTAATACACGTGGACTGAGTGGACGGTGTTCTCCGTTCTTTGAAGGAAGCATTATTCCCCCGATTCGGAAAAAGATTACGACGAAACCCGAGAGAGCAATAAAAAACAATTTTTTGTTACGAAACTCGGAACCATCGCCCTCGGCTTGATGATGGCATTAGGCGGGTCGGCCTTGCTTAGTCGCGCACGGGGAATGTGTGTGGTTCCGGTTGTGCTTCAGGGGACTCGTCTCGCTCTGCCTTGTTTTCCGTGAGGAGCGGTTCCTCAACTACGGCGCGGCGGGCTGCGCCAAAAACCTCCGGACAAGACATGATAACGCGCCTTGCACTACCCTAGTTATTCGGTAGTTTTTCTTTTCGCGCGTGGGGATGTGCTGCATATCAGCCTGCGGGTGGCATTAAGCTTGAAAGCTATTGGAGACTCGAGTCCAGCTGCCAGCATCCCCGAGGCATGGTATCGCCTAAGCCCCAAGGAGCGCGAAACAGCAAGGCTCACCGCCAGCGCCTTAAGCAACAAGGGGGTTTGCTGAGGTGATGGAAGCCGGGCTGACGGATCATGTTTGGACCGTTTTGGAACTGCTGGCGCAAGTACCGGGAAATGCATCCAAACAGGTAGCGGCGTAATCGAATAACCGGAATTGTGCCTTTGACAAACCCATGCATGGTATAAATTGCACAATCAAAACGCCGTGACAGGGTACTAAAGACTTAGGTACTAAGGTGGATTTGCCATTCGCAGCCGAGCGCTTCTATACTCTAGCTTGACTCCCCCCTCACGTGAACCTTAGTAACGCCTATGGCATCAAAGGTAAGGTGGCTATATTCGGCTTGACAGCCGATGATACGTATAGCAGACTTCTCGGGTCTAAAAGGAGCGTTTAGAAATGGCGACTACACATGTCAGACCTGCTCCTGCAAGAGATACCGCGACGACACCGGAGCGCCCTCGGTCGGAGGAGCAAACCAGCAGACTTGAGGACCGAATTGATTATCTGACGGTCCGGCATGCGCGTAGCCTTGCGTCCAAGCGAGGTGAGAAGCCTACAGCGTGGAAAGATTTCAAGAACACTCTGACCAGATAAATATCTACGATATTCAAATCTCCTCGGAGGCCAAGCGTGGCCTCAATTCTGTTCCGCGCACTAACCGCCAGATTATTGTCGATGCAATCGACGGATTAGCGATCAGCCCCCGTCCTAGCAATTCCAAGCTACTCCGCGCCTCCGAAAATCTTCGCCGTTTAACGGTTGGCGATTATCGAGTCATCTATGGAATCGAGGAGAGTTTCGTGAGAATAACAATCGAGTTGGTGCGCCATCGCAATATCGCATATGCGACACTAGCC
>PLBX01000434.1:0-5015 GCA_003135495.1 Acidobacteriaceae bacterium
TATCCCTCGAGAACCGCGCGTACGAGAGCCATAACAGCCGGTTCGTCTTCAATGAGAAGCACCGGCGCACAAGCGGACTTCGTTCCTGTTTGCGTCATTTTGGATGAACTCCTGCAACTGCTCCAAAGGTTGCCGTTTCGGTTGCGATGGGGAGACGGACAGTAAAGGTCGCCCCTTCCGAATCGGTATTGTTGTGACAGATAATTTCGCCGCCGTGCTCTCGGACAATTCCATAGCAAATGCTGAGGCCGAGACCAGTGCCCTGGCCAATGTCTTTGGTAGTGAAGAAGGGATCAAATATCTTTTCCGGATCGATGATGCCAGTGCCGTTATCGCGAAATGAGATTTCGACATAGGAATTCGCACTGGAACTCATAACTTCTATCCGAGCCGAACGCGAGCTTTCACGAACCGCGTCGTAGGCGTTATTGAGGATGTTGAGAAAAACCTGCTGCAGCTGGTGAGAATCGCCGATGACTGCGGGAAGCGATTCATCCAGCCTCTCAATCACCTGGATGCCATGGCTGATGAAATCGTACGAGCGCAAGTGCACGGTGCGCTGCAAGATGGAGTTCAGTTGCACGGGCTTGCGTTGCGGCGGCATCTGCCGGGCAAAGCTGAGCAGGTTTTGCACGATCTGCTTGGTGCGCTGCGCCTCCTGCAGAATCACGCGCAGATCGCGGCGTGCGCTCTCGGGCAACTCGGGATTTTCCATCAGAAGATCGGTGAATCCGAGGATCGCAGTCAGTGGATTATTGACTTCGTGGGCGACGCCCGAAACGAGTTGTCCGACGGCGGCCATTTTCTCGGCATGCATCAGCTTGGAACGCAGCATGGCGGAATCGGTAACATCGGTCATGACAACCACGATGCTGCTTACGCGGCCGTCTTCTCCGCTGATGGGGCTGAGATTGATAGAGAATTGCCCGCTGGCGCCATCGCCGCGCACCAGCGGCATATCGAAGTTGTCGACCTGCTGACCGCGCGCCACAGCGGCTAACGCATCGCGCAGTGCGGCGCGGCGCGAGGGCACGCACAGTTCGGGCAGAGGATGGCCCAGGATCTGGCTCTGCATGAAGCCCAAGCCGCTCCAGCGACGGTTGGCGTAGCTGATCACGCCTTCGGTGTCAGTAACCAGAATCAGGCTCTGGGTGTGACTCAGAATTTTGCTGGAGAAATCGCGCTCCTTCTGCAATTCGGTTTGCGATTGCCGAAGTCCAGTGATGTCCAGCATGAGACCGCGATATTGGAGAATGTTGCCGGAAGGGTCGCGCACTGCGAAACAGTTAATGAACACATGAACCGGAGATCCATCCTTGCGCCGAAGCACTTCTTCCTGATTACGCAGTCCACCTTCCCGGTCGAAGAGTTCGGCCAACTCTTCCCGCCTACGCGGAGAAAAATAAACTTCGGTGGGAATATCGAGCTGAATCACTTCTTCACGACTGCTGTAGCCGAGGATGCGGACGAGCGCATCATTGACTTCGACGAAGCGTCCCTGGGGTGTAGAGAAGAAGATTCCTTCTTGGATATTGTCGAACAGCTCGCGATATCGGCGCTCGGCCTCGCGACGGTCGGTAATGTCTTTGAGGACGTGGACGGTCTGCAACTGGGCGCTGCTGGCGGCGTGGATTCGCGAAGTCGAGATGAGATAAGTGTGCGCAAGGATGGGATGAACATATTCATCGAGACCCTCGCCGCTGCGGCAAAAAGGACAGGAGTGCGGCGAAGCGTTGATAGAAAGCGCTTCCAGAGCGCGCATATTCACTCCGATCAGATCATCGGGAGTGATACCGACAAAATCGGCCAGCGAGCGATTGACGCGGAGGATGTTGTGCTGCTCATCGTGGACTACGATAAAGTCGCTGATGGCGTCAAAAACATCCATCCAATGCCGGTTTGCTTGCTGCATGCGGGTGAAGAGGCAGGCATTCTCAAGCGCGATGCTAGCGTGCCCGGCAATGGCGCGAAGTAATTGGTGATCTTCAATGGTGGGCGGCGCGCCGCGATCGGCCAGGCAAAGAACGCCCACCAGTTCTCCTGAAGATCCAGCCAGTCGAACCAAAGTGCAGTCGTTCCATCCGAGACTGGACGAGAGAGAGGGACCGAGAACTTCTGACGCTGCGGCAAAGGAAATATCGTTGGGAAATTTTGGAAGCGCGGCACTAAGTGCCTTGCCGAATCTGAGCACGGTAGCTTGGTCGCGGATCTCCGCATCTCCGGAGATCAAAACAGTATCGAGTTCCGCCGTCTGAAAAAGGCTCAACGCGACGGAGCGTCCGCCAAGTAATTCGGCGGCGCGCCGAGTGAAATTGCGCATGAACTCAGGCAGATGCAGCACCGTGTTGAGTTCGAGCGCGATGGTGACCAGGGCCTCAGCCCGGCGGCGATGCTCTTCGGACTGATGGAGGTTACGGGTCAGTTCGAGCGCGATCGCCACTTGCGCCGCCAGTGCGCGGGCGCGTCGCACGTCCTCTTCATTGATGGGTCCGGGATCAAGGCGGTCAAGCACGCCAAACATGCCGAGCACATCGCCATTCGATCCGAGCAAGGGTACGGCTAATAGTTGGCGGATCTGGAAAGCGGCGATGAAATCCAGATTCGCACCCGGAGTCTTGGCGGCGTCATCGCTGAAGAATACATTTTTCTTCTTGAGCGCTTGCGTGGCTGGACCGTCGTAGAGCGGGATATCCACGGGGCGCGCCTTTCCGCTCTCCACTCCCCAGCGAATGTGAAAGTTCTCGTCTTCAAGCAGGCCTATAAAGCAGCGATGGAAGCCGAGGAAACTGGCGGCGCGAACGACGGAGGTCTGCATGAACTCGTCGAGTTTTCCAGCGGAGCCCAGCTCGAAAGAAATTTCCAGGATTTCGTGCAGTTCATGGGCCTGAGCGCGAGCCATGCCATACAACTCCGCGTTCGCGATGGCCACGGCGCCGAAACCGGCGAGCGCGGAAATCAGGCTCCTATCTTCCTGCGTAAAGCTGCTTTCGAGGCGAGGATAAACCAGAATCGCGCCATGCGATCGCGAGGTGCGAAAGGGTACGGCGATCAGAATTCCGGCAGGAGAGTCTTCACCGAAATGAGAAGCGCCGTCGATGCTCACGGTAATTCGCTCGCCCGCGGCTACTGCCCGGCTTGCGATCTCAAGCGAAGAGCGGAGGTTGTTCTGCTCAAAGCGGGATCGGATTGAGAGAGCGAGTTGAGGAGCGTCGGTCGAAACCGCCTGCAGTCGAAATATTTTCTCCTGCTGCATGAAAACGAGCACGATTGGGGAATGCAACAGGACGCGAAGCCGGTCCGCGATGTTTTCCATGACGGCCGCAGTATCTGGAAGGCCGTGCAGGGCGGTTGCGACTTCGACCAGAATGCTGGCACGTCGGCGCTCCTCGCGCGAAAGCGCATTCAGGCGAAGCGCCTCGAGAGCGGTGCCGAGTTGTGCCGCTAAAATTGTGACTTTGGATACGGCATCATCATCGAAACCCGCTCCTGGAGCGCTTTTCAAAAAGGTGATGGCGCCAACGGATTCTCCGGAAACAATTAGCGGAGCAGCTAAAGCAGCGTGCGCGTTGATCGAAGTCAGCCAGGGATAACGGGCGGCATCAAGATGATTTACGAAAAATGCGCGACGTTTCTGAAGCGCATCCATAGCGATGGATGCGTCACCGGGCCGTCTGCGAATTCCACGAAAGGATTCGCTCCCTTCGGCGTCAGCCTCAGCGCCAACGAGCTCGCCGTCAGGAGAGCGACTCCAAAAATACGCTCCGGTGGCGTGGAAGAATTTCCGAGTGAGGACGCAAAACGACTGGATAAGGTGGCTGGGATCCGAACTTTGAAAAGCGGCTCGCGACAATTCGAGCAGAAGCTTTTGAAAAGCCTCGTCAGAGTGAGACACGTCCTTCGGCCCCGAATTTCCGCTTTGGCTTGTCAGTGCGCACCCTTTATTCGCTAAGCACCTGAAAACACTTGGATTACAGTTCAACCTACCTTGCATTCTCAAATTGAGTCAAGGGAATAGGGGGAGAGGTGCCTACTTATGAAACGGCACCAAAGTGATACAAACGTCTCGCTCTGGAAGGTCTGAACGAATCCACACCGGGGAACGTTCGCGCCTCATTCTCCCGTTTGCGGGAGACAGCCGATGAAAAGTAGAGGAGTGATGTTCAAAGGTAAAGAGCGCTCCCTCATCGGGTTGCGCTTATCACCAAAGTAATGCGCGACATGAACTTTTGGTATCCGCTTGGGTCGTGCATGCACGAATATACGGTTGAGTAAAGAGCTAAGGAGAGGATCAGTGTCCAACAAGGTCCTTAAACGTTTCATTGCGATGGGCGCGCTGCTGGCCGGCGGGCTCCTCGCAATGGGTAATTCCCCGGCATGGGGACAAGAAGAAATCAACCGGATTGTAAAGACCAAGGTGGCGCCGGTGTATCCAGATCTGGCAAGACGCATGAACATCACCGGCGTGGTGAAAGTTCAGATTACGGTGGCCACCAATGGTTCGGTTAAAAACGCAAAGCTGGTTGGCGGACACCCGGTGTTTGCCAATGCTGCTTTAGACGCAGTCAAGAAGTGGCGCTTCGAGACTGCTACGCAAGAATCGACCGGGGTCGTGCAGTTCCGCTTCGATCCGCCCCAATGATAGCTACGAAGGTTCGAAGCATTGGCTGAGGAAGGTTGGACGAGGAAGGTTGAACAATGACAATTGGGAAAAAGCTCTATTGGAGTTTCGGCGTCATTCTGGGGACGGTCCTGGTGCTGCTGGCGATCAACCTGGTGGCGGTGCAGCGCGAGCACGAGACCAAGGCGGCGGCGCAACGTTCGATCGACATGACCGAGGCGACTTCTTCCGTCCGCTTCCAGATGATGCAGAACCGCCTTCACTTGCAGAATTACCTGCTCAGCGGTGATACCCGCGATGTCGAAAAGATGACCGACGGCGAACACCAGTTAAGTGATGCCTTGCACCACGCGCAGGAGCTGGCGAATTCTCCCCAGCAGCGCACCAGTCTCGAAAA
>PLBX01000434.1:5023-5205 GCA_003135495.1 Acidobacteriaceae bacterium
TAGTGGACAAGCGGCGCGGCGTAGACAGCGGCAACGCGACAGTGGCTGAGCTCCAGATTTTTTATTTGCAAAAGGATCCGAACTCCTGGGTTGCGCGTTCGAGCGATGTACTCGATGACGTTGACCGCGAAAATCACCAACTTCTGGAACAGCGCCGCCGCTCCGACGATGCAGCCGCAAAC
>PLBX01000587.1 GCA_003135495.1 Acidobacteriaceae bacterium
GGGCTACTCTCAAAGCCAACTAGTGCGTAATCTGAGGTATGGGGGCTGTGGATGTCAAGACAAAAGTTTGAGAAGAGTGGCGCGGTCATGGAGGCGGAGTAAAATCGAGCAACAAAAATCGAGGAAAATTCGGACAATTATGGAAAAAGCAGTGAATCAACGTGAAGGGGCGTGGTGTTTACTAACTGAGTTCACTCAATCAGAAAGTTTGCGCAAACATGCCTTGGCGGTGGAAGCGTGTATGCGCGCGTATGCTCGTAAATCGGGAGCGGACGAGGAATTGTGGGGCATGGTGGGGCTGCTGCATGATTTCGATTACGAGAAATATCCGAGTCTTGAAGACCATCCGTATCGAGGATGCGAGATTTTGGAAAAGCGCGGGTATTCCGAGGAAGTGCGGCGAGCGATTATGTCGCACGCGGAGTACACGGGGGTGGAGCGCGTTTCTGCGATGGAGAAGACGCTGTTTGCCTGCGATGAACTTGCCGGATTTATTACGGCGTGCGCTCTGGTGAAGCCGGGGAAATCGCTGGCCGAAGTTGAAGCTAAGTCAGTGCGGAAAAAGATGAAGGATAAAGCTTTTGCGCGCAGCGTTCATCGCGAAGACATTGTGCAAGGATCTGTCGAACTCGGTTTAGATCTGGAGGAGCATATTGCGTTTTGCATCGAGGCTATGAAGGGGATTGCAGCGGAGTTGGGGTTGGATGGGTCGGCGGCGAAATCGGCTTGAGCGAACGCAGGGGTGGCGGCGAAAAGCAGGTCCTTCGCTCCGCTCAGGATGACAATTTGTTTTGCATAGCAAATTCTAACTTGATGGTTTGCATGACAAGCTCAAGGTTGAAAGATTCAGCTTTGGCTCGATTCTGAAATTCCGCTGAATTAGCGCAATACTTCGGCTATTTTGCCAGTGGCGATCAGGTCTGCGATGCGGACGAAATCCTGATACATGACGCGATCTTTCTCCATGGTTGCGCAGACGGTACGGATGGCGGCGTGCGCTTGCTGCAAGGGCTTTGAGGTTTTTAGCGGGGCCAAAAAATCGATGGCCTGGGCGGCGGCCATGGCTTCGATGGCGAGAGTGTTGCGCGTGTTTTCGACTACTCTTTTCAATTTGTTCGCTGCGGTCATGCCCATGGAGACGAAGTCTTCTTTATTGCCGGATGTCGTGATGGAATCGACCGACGCGGGATGAGCCAGCACTTTGTTTTCGCTGACGAGCGCGGCGGCCGTAACCTGGGGCATCATGAAACCGGAGTTCATGCCCGCGCCCGGAGCGAGGAACGGCGGCAAACCTTCGCTGAGCGCGGGATTCACCATGCGCTCGAGACGGCGTTCGCTGATTCCCGCCAACGCACTTAAGGCAATCGCTAAAAAGTCGAGCGCGAACGCTAAGGGCTCACCGTGAAAATTTCCGCCGGAGAGTACGTCGCCTTCGCCGTCCGTTATCTTCGGATTCTTTACGAACACTAGCGGGTTATCGACGGCGGAGTTGGTTTCTGTTTCGAATATCTGGCGGCAATGTTTTAGCGTATCGCGCACTGCACCATGCACCTGCGGAATGCAGCGCAGCGAATAAGCNNGCCTTTTGAATGCGCTCATCGAACGCGACGTTGGTTCCCTTGAGAGCGTCGCAGGCCATTGCGCCGATGACGTCGGCGGTGTCGACCAGGGTTTCGGCGGCGAGCTGCATCAACGCGCCGATCGCCAGCATCGCTTGCGTACCATTGATTAGCGACACTGCTTCTTTCGCTTCCAGCACCAGTGGCTTGATCTGGGCGCGCTTCAAGGCTTCGGCGCTTGCCATGCGCGCGCCCTTATCATCAAAGCATTCGCCTTCGCCGATCAGCGCGAGTGCAAGATGCGCGAGAGGCGCGAGATCGCCGCTGGCTCCGACGCTTCCCTGTGATGGGACCATGGGAGTAACGCCGCGATTGAGCATCTCGCAGATGGTGTCGATGGTGAGGGCGCGAACTCCGGAGTTGCCTTTGGCCAGGGAGTTGGCGCGGAGAAGCATCATGGCACGCGTGTCGGCAATGGAAAGCGGTTCGCCTACGCCGACGGCGTGGGAGCGAACCAGGTTGATTTGCAACTCGCGCACCTGTTCGCCGACGATGTGGACGTCGCTCAGTTTGCCGACACCGGTGGTGATGGCGTAGGAAATTTTATTGCTCGCTACTAGAGCATCGACTACGGCGCGGGCGCGGTTAACGGCTTCTCGCGCGTCGGGGTCGAGAAGCACGGGCTGGCGCACGTCGAGGCGCGCCACTTCTCGCACCTCTTCGAGGGTGAGATCGTTTCCGTTGATGTGTAGGGCTTTCAAAAGGCAGTTCTCGGAGTTCAGCTCTCAGTTGTCAGTTGTCAGTAACATCTTCTTGTCATGGCATCTCTTTCGCGATGCGGAATTCCGGGTGAATATGACGCCCTTCAGGGGCTGCCGACTGCAGCGCGAAAGACCCTCATATATTTCTCTGGTAGCGGGCGCGATTTCATCTTCGAATTCGCTACGATGTGAGTGGTCTCACCTTCGGCTAGAAGATTTCCGGTGTCCGCGCTTCGTAGTTCATAACTGAAGCGAATCACTTTTTCCCGGACGTGTTTTAGAAAGGTGCGCACAATGACCTCGTCATCATAATGTACGGGGGCCTTGTAGCGGCACTGCGCGTCGACGACCGCGATGAAGCAGTCATCTTCGTGTTCCATATCTTTATAACTGAAGCCGAGCTGGCGAAAGAGTTCAACCCGTCCAATTTCGAACCAGACGAAGTGATTGGCGTGATAGACGACACCCATCTGATCGGTCTCGGCATAGCGCACGCGGATGCGAGTTTCATTCACGGTCGTCGATTGTTTTCCTTCTTGAGACGGGGTAGAGGCTTTCGAGTGGGTCATCGGCCTGTCCACTTTGGCTTGCGTTTTTCGAGNNTCAATTTGGAGGTCAAGTTCCGCTCGCGCGTGATCGGTGAGCAGGCGCTTGGTATTGAAGAGCGAGAGCGGGCTGTTCTCGGCCAGTTGCTCGGCGAGTTCGCGGGCGCGATCGAGCAGTTTTTCCGCGAGGACTATTTCATTGATGAGGCCTTTTCTCAGAGCTTCTTCGGCGTCGAAAATTCGTCCGGTGAGCAGGAGATCGCGGGCAATTTTTTCGCCAACCTGTCGCAGCAAGAAAGTAGCGACGATGGCGGGAACGAATCCGATGCGAACTTCGGTGTAGCCGAACTTGGCTTCTGGCACGGCGAGTGTGAAGTCGCAGAGAAAGGCAAGTCCGGTTCCGCCGGCTATGGCAGCGCCATTTACCGCGGCAATCGTCGGTTTGGGAAATTCGTAGAGCGAACAGAAGAGAGTGACCATCGTCCGCGTGTCTTCGAGATTCTGCTCAGGCGTGCGTCCGATCAGAGATTTCAGATTATCGAGATCCATGCCGGAGCAGAAGGCCTTCCCTGCCCCGGTCAGAATGAGAATGCGAGCGGGAGAATTTTTTACGTCTTCTAGGGCGCGGATAAGGTCGTCGATAAGTTCATAGCTGATGGCGTTGCGCTTATCGGGACGGTTAAGAGTTATGGTGGCGATGCCCGAATCGACGGCTAGTTTTAGCGTTTTGTAGATCATTCGTAAACCTGGGGCCGGCGTATGAGCGTCAGTAATCAGTTTCTTATCCGGCCTAAAAACTTTGTCATCCTGAGCGAAGCNNCGAAGCGAAGGACCTGCTTTCCATCGAACCACGATGAGCTTAGGTCTTCCCACGTTGGATTTTCCGCCTCTATTAGAGCGACCCTTTTTTGACGGAGCCAGCCTTTAATAGTTTTTTCGCGCGTAATGGCGTTGTTCACATACTTGAACGTTTCATAGTAAACGAGACGGTGAACTTTGTAATCGCGAGTAAAGCCGTGATGGACGTCATTTTTGTGTTCCCACGTGCGGCGGTAGATGTTGTCGGTGATGCCGGTGTAGAGGACACGCGATTTGCTGGACAGGATGTAAACGTAGAAATCACGCATTAAAGAGCGGGTGCTTCGCTTAGAATGGCAAAGTTTGCAGAAGCTAGCGGTGCGGGGTGTCACAACGATTTTGTGAGCTTTAGAGCAAAATTCAATCGCCTGGGGTAAGAGCATCGGCGGGGGCAAAAGCAGGTCCTTCGCTTCNNCTTCGCTCAGGATGACAATTTGACTATGACAATTTGATTATGAGGTCGTTCCCTCGCTTAGGATGACAATTTGACTATGAGTTGGGTTGGCATCACACGGTATCGTTCGGAGTTTTGTAACGATTGCCGATTTCGGCGCTGGCGCGAACCAGAGTATCGAGCAATTTAAGCGGCGGCAATTCGGCCCCGCGGCTGCGCATAGTTTCTATCACTATTTCTGTGGGAATATTTCCGACTAAGT
>PLBX01000421.1 GCA_003135495.1 Acidobacteriaceae bacterium
ACCGTCGACACCACCCGCGCCGATCGCGTCGGCTTCCTCGGTTCTACTCGCGGCCTCACTCCCAACCTCGACTCCGTAGCCCGCGACGGAACCGCCTTCACCCGCGCCTACTCTCACGTCCCGTTGACCACCGCTTCCCACGCCACCATACTGACCGGAACTTATCCCCAGTACAACCACATCAACGATTTCGGAGCGCCGTTGGCTGCCGGCCTGCCTTTCTTACCCGACATTCTCCATCATCATGGCTATCGCACTGCCGCCTNNCCGCTCCTGGCTTTGATCGCGGCTTCGATCTCTACGATGCCGGATTCCGCATCAAGACCGCAAAAGAAAGCCGCTACGACACAATTGAACGCCGCGCCGGAGATGTCGTCGCACACGCGCTCGCATGGCTGCAAAAGCATCCCGCCCACGCTCCACCGTTTTTTCTATGGGTGCATCTCTACGATCCGCATGATCCTTACGATCCGCCCGAGCCCTACAAATCAAAATTCGCCGACCCCTACGACGGAGAAATCGCCTACGCCGATGCCATGCTGGGCAAGCTCTTTGCCCAGCTAAAAACGTCAGGCCTTTACCAAAATTCGCTCATAGCCATGATGGCCGATCATGGCGAGGCCTTCGGCGAGCATGGCGAACGCACCCACGGAATTTTTCTTTATGACGAAACAATTCACGTCCCGCTGCTGATCAAACTTCCCGCAAGCGCGAAGTCCGCAAAACAAAACGCGCAGCGAAAGAGTGACGGTCGAGTAGGCCTGGTCGATGTCACGCCGACTATTCTCGATGTCGCAGGAATTCCCATCCCAAAAGAAATCCAAGGCCAATCGCTGGTAAACGTCTTGCGCGATGATTCAGCGTCGCATCCCGCGAATCTTGCCGCTGATCGCCCCATCTACTCCGAAACCGATTATCCCCATCGCGCTTTCAAATGGAGTTCTCTGCGCGCACTGCGCACCGGAAGGTATCTCGCGATAGACGCCACCAGACCCGAGCTCTATGACCAGACAGTCGATCCCAAAGCAACAAATAATTTGGCCGCGAAGTCCCCAGCCGTAGCGAACACGCTGGTGGCTGAGGTAGAAAAATTCCGGCAAAATACCGCCGCCGAACTAGCCGAAGCAGCCAAGCTCGACCCCGAGCAGGCCGAAAAATTACGCGCCCTCGGCTACGTAGGAGACGATTCCGGCAAAGGCGGCCACGAAGGCAAAATCGGAGGTACCGATCCGAAAGACCGCATCGAAGTCGCCAACCAAATGCATGATGGCATGATCGAGGTTGAACAAGGCGACTATCAGACCGCGATTACAAATCTGCAGCGCGTCATTGAAACTGAACCTGAATCGGCCATCGCGTACGTCCAGTTAGGGACCGCTTGGACGCGATTGAAAGATTATGACAAAGCGTTGCCCATTCTCAGAAAAGCCGTTGAGTTAAAGGACGACTCCGGCCTAGCCCAATACGAGTTAGGCCTCGCCCTGTTCGAAACCGGCAACTGGAAGGAAGCTGCGCCCCAGTTCGAACATGTCGTCGCGCGCAGTCCGCGGTGGGCCGATGCGAACTTCTCGCTCGCCGCAGTCTATGCCCGCATCGATCGCGTTCCCGATGCCATGGACGAACTCGACAAAACTCTCGCCCTCAATCCAAACCACTATCGCGCAAACCTGCTTCGCGGACGCCTTCTCTTTTTGCTAGGCGAGCCCGCAGAATCCATTCCCAATCTGCAAAAAGCCGCCGCCGTCGAGCCTAACTCAAGAGAAGCCCACATCTTCCTCGCAGATGCCTACGCCCAGCTAGGCCGAACGTCAGAAGAACAATTAGAAAGAACCAAAGCCGAGAAAGCCCGGCCGCCAGCCCGTTAACCAACGCAATGGAGCGACGGGCGTCCCCGCCCGTCCACTTCTTCGCTCAACGTCTTGCCTTGAGCAACCACTGCTGATGCCAGCACAATAATCACCGGATAACACTCCAGCGAGTACCGCGGCTCCGGATTCTCCAGCGTAGCCAGCATCGCCGAGCGCAGTAGCAGAAAGCAAATCAACAATCCCGCCCATCGAATCACTGAAAATCTGCGAATGAGCGCCAGCAGCGCCGCACCCACATAAGCCAAATTCAGCACACCGAAGCCCACCGCAACGGCTGATCGCTTCCAGTCGTCATTAAATTCCCACCACCGCACATCCGGAGGGAGAATTTCCGTTCGCGGCCGCAGCCACATGTCCGCCACCCGCAGCAATGGAAGCACAACGTAATAACGCACCGGATGATTGTGAATTCGCTCCTCCGCCAGTTTTCCAAAACCTGCGTCCATCTGTGGGTCAATGTCCGTTGTCTCGTTATACTCGTCAATCAGCGAAAGAGTTGTGTCTCTTTCCCCCGCGCTTTCCATTGCCCGCGACGGAAGCTTCTCCGCATCAATCTTCTCCCCAGGCACATTCCAATAAATCTCTTCCACAGACGCGTAGTCGACTAACCATGTCTTTACCCAGCGATTGAATCCCCGCAGAACCAGTTCATCGCTGTCGTTGGCATAGCGCGGCGCCAGCGGCTGAAAGTGGTGCAAGGTTCGAAAGTTTCGGATCGTCCAAACGGTCAGCGGAGCCAGCGCAAAGACCGCAGCAACCACACCCCCGACCAGAAAGTTAATTATGTATTTCCTTTCGCGTTTTTTCGATGCCATTCTCTTGCCCACCAGCACAGCAAGATAAAGTAGAAGTGCCGCCAGCAAAATCCCCCCATCCGGGCGCAGCAGAATGCAAGCCGCCATCGCCGCGCCGCTAGCCGCCCATGGGCCGACGGAAGTTCGTTCAACAGCGATTGCCTCGGAGGAAATTTCCGCGCGGCCAGGAATCGTGCGATTCAGCGCAGCCACTGCAAAATCCAGAGCGAGAGCGGTAAAGAAAATTTCCAGGGTTTCAGTCAACACGGCCGCCGAATAATTGGCCAGAAAAGGGCAGAGCGCCGCCATGGCAAACGCAATTCGCGCAGCTTGAGTGGAAACCACACGCCGGGCAACATCGGCCACGATCAAGCACGTACCAAGGTCGACCAAACTTTGCACCAGCATCACAGCCTTGAAATTGCCGATGCCAAACCCAAAAAATACGCCAGCCAGAAAAGCCGGATATCCCGGGAGTCGTGAATCGGTCGGCGTGATCGTACTTTCTGTCGATTGAGTCGCCCCGCCCGCACTTACCCCATAAACGCCATGCTGCGTCCAGTTAGCGGCCAGCCCCGCATAAATACGCGAGTCATCCGTGACCGCCGGAAAATAGACGATAAAGAACAGCCGCAAAATGAAGCCCGCCAGAGCGGTTCCCAAAAAAAAGCGGCGATGTTGCCGAAGCAGCAAGAGCACGTTGCGAATATATCGCGAATCCAGCCCTTTTCTAAGGACCGCACACGAAAAGCCACCTCCCGTCGCAACTTAAGTCTCCGCTCGAACTGAGAACTGACAACTGACAACCGA
>PLBX01000419.1 GCA_003135495.1 Acidobacteriaceae bacterium
CCAGACGCACTTCGAGCGGCGTCTGCGCGGGCAACTACAGCACGAGGTACTTCAGGCAACCGCGCAGGTGATTGTGGCTGTCCTTGTCTACCACCCGCTCGCTAACGTTCCTAGTGAGCAACTGCAGAGGCTCTACTGTGGTTTGCGTTTCAGCGGCTTGCCAATCGCGAGCAGGAAGAATAAACCCTACCGCGTGAAGCCACTGGTGAAGACTTTTAGCCCTTCCAGCGGTCCGCTGGGAACATCGGTAACGATTACGGGGACCGGGCTCATCAACACGACGAGGGTGACGTTCGGAGGAGTGCTAGCCACTACCTTCACCGCAAACTCCGACACGCAAGTAACGGCGGCAGTGCCGACCGGTGCCAAGACCGGGAGGATCGCAATCACCACGCCAGGCGGGATTGCCACGAGTGCGACGAGCTTCACGGTGACCCCGTAGGAGAGGGAGGAAAATCTTTAGAACAGCCGCCTAATGTCAGGCGGCTTTTTTCTTCTGGGAACCGGAGTGTTTAAGTCTCCAGAGCAATTTAAAAAAGCCGGGGGAGCTGCTGCCGATGAGAAGCTGGCAACAGCTGGGTTAGTACGTGGGTTAATCCTTCGGTATACTCATCGGCGCACCAATCTTTTGTGCGCTTTTGCCAAGCGAATCTCACAAGTCAAGCCGCTTTCGCCACCCCATCGATTTCTGATCGCATTGCATTNNTGGACGTAGCCAGCGATAGGGAGAAGTTCTTCGATTAACCTCTTTTCGGCTTTCGTCGGGCGCAGTCGAAGTTTTGCAATGCCATCGGGTTCGGCACTCACTTGGTCAAACAGGTCATAAACCATCCGGCAGAAATCAAGGCCGTCCAGGAGTTGTCCGTCGAACGTCGAGATGCCCAATGGCTGTCTTCTTGGCATGGCTTACCCGTCACTCAATCTCTACAGCGGGATAATCTTCGATGTACTCTTCACTATTGCAGCCGTAGTATGCGACCCTGCGTGCTTTGAAATCGACATCGTACCGGACAACACCGGCACGCCACGACGCCGCCAGGAACTCAGGGAACGTGCTGTTTCCGGCCTGATCGGTTCGCAGCGCGGCAATGAGAGCTTCCCGGTTGAATGTCGGCACGTCGTCCGTGCCGGATATCAGCGGCGTCGCAAGGGACACGACCGGCCCATCGGCAGTCAGATAAATGCTCTGGCATGCGGGCAGGAACCAGAGATTGCGTAACACTCCCGCACGGCGCAGGGTTTCTGCCAGATAGGGAAAGCCGCCGACCTTAGGTCGGCCGACCATCGCACGGTGTTGGGCTGTCTGCAAGTTTTCTATTGCTTTGCTCATTCGTTCTCCCTGAATCAGACATTAGATTATGATCCGTTCCACTTCGTCGAGAGAAACCTAGGGCCGTCCGATTCCTTATATAACGTGGGAGAAAAGCGAAGGCGCGACTGAATTCATGGTCCGCGATTACAGTTCGTGGACAAATCGACCGTATCATCGATTTAACATAATCACTGTTCCCACTGTCACCATAATTCGCGTAATCTAAGGATAATCCGCAGATAATTTGTCATAAGATACCTTATGCGGCTACTTTCTTGCTGCCATTCTCGTTCAGTCAAGAGATCGCCTTCACAGTCAAGCGGGAGCCAGCTCACACTATCCTCACGGTGTAGAATGGCCTACCTACTGTTGGACCAGTGTGCTTCGCGGGATCATGTCAAGGGTGAACACAGTGCCAAGGTGCGTACATCGAGTGCAATTGTACGATGGCAGAACAGTCAATTCCGCTCAGCATCTATCTATTGCGCTCCGACCGAGTCGGTTCGTTTGAAGCTGCGCTGTCAGTCGGGACAGCGGCGCTGCCCCTTGTCCCGCCACTCGACGGCTACGCTATCGGCCTACCTTCGGCTCCTCGAACCCCTGAATGGGTACCCGTCGTCCAATCTGTCCTCCAAAGTCCCGCCGGTTTTTCCATGGTCGGCCAATCGGTCGCCGCATTTCTCGTCGTGCGCCAAGGTGGAAAGACATTTGTCCTGACCTTTGGGTATGCATGGGCAAAACTTGATGACGATTGGCTGGAACCGGATTTTGGTCGTCGCATCGCGTTGAATTTGATCCCGCCGGATCAACTGGTCGAAATTCATGTCGAGCAGATATTCGCCAAATGGCACGTTGCCCGCGAACGTGCCCCGCGAGCCTCCTCAGTTCAGGAATTCGGCGTCCAGTTTGACCGTGATTTAGTCGCCAGCGTTCAAGGTGTTCCGTCCAATTCTCAGTTCGGTAAGAAAATCCGTGGCGCCACGAGCCTGCGCGTGGAAGTCCCCTTCTCCCAACTGACCGACCTCCTTAAAGAGTCGATCACCTATTTCGAGAGCGATTCCTACAAGAAGAAATGGCCTGAGATTGACAACATGAAGGTGGTGACGGATGAAGCCTTGGTCGTGCAATTAGAAAACCAGCTCGATGGCGAACTGAAATCCGGACAAGCGCAGAAAAAAATGGTGATGTTTACTCCGGCCTATCGCAAGGCAGACGTTTGGACGGTTGATTCTTATGTTTACGGAAGAATGACGAAGACGCCGGCGACTACGCCCTACCTCCTCGTCGATGGATGGCTCAACTATCTGGCCAAGATCAATCGCGAGCCGAGCGTAGAGGCAGCAAAGGAATCTTTGATTCATCTCATGGATGAGGGAAAGGAGGCGGTGGACCGCTGCAGTGCATTCCAATGCTTCGGCTATGAACTCCCGTTTGCCGGTCGCCAATACATTCTTTCCTCGGGAATTTGGTATGAGGTCGCCATCGATTTTCTAAACAAGGTGAATAAGACCGCGAGTAAAATCCCGCCGCCTAAGATCGCATTACCCGCATGGAACGGTGTCGAAACCGAGGGTGAGTTCAATCTCAAGTGCGGGTTGGTAGCTGGATTTCTAAGTTTCGACGCCAAGAACATCGCCTTCGGCGGTGGTCAATCGAAGTTTGAGTTTTGCGATATCTTCCACCCGAAAAGCAAAACCCTCTACTTCGCCAAGATTCCTTCGAAATCGAGCGGGATGAGTCATCTCGTTGAGCAAGTCCGACGCACGGCTGAGCTCCTTTTTAGCACCGATGGAGCTTACCGCAAGCAGCTTACCAAAGTCTTCCAGAAATACCACAAGGGAGCAGATACGGATTGGCTAAAAACGAGGCCGAAGCATGGGGAATGGAACCTGTGCCTTGTCTCTCTCGGAAAGCCGATCCCTAAATTGCCGTTCTTCGGGCGATGTGGTCTTGTAAAGCTGTACAGCGACCTCCGCGAACAGGGGCACGACGTGTCATTTCTCACGGTCTAGACTGAGGCGACGACTGAAACAGACGTGCGTGATAACGTCCTCTATCATGCACAAATCCGGACCGGAGGGAAGTGGTTTGTGCTGCCCAATTAAACAGAATGCCTTTATGAGGCGTAATTTGTACAATCGAGGCGTCATTGGCGACTTGACCACCTCATTCGACGACGAACATCGGTACTAACCACGAAACTAAGAGAAGGCAATAAATGTCAAAGGCTATGCCAAAGAGGGAGCTTGGAAAGAGCAAATTCTCGATGTACTTACGGACGAAATGCGATCGAGAATTGTACCTTTCCCTATTTTCCAACAACCCCTCCGCATTGAAGGCAGCCGGAATTCCCATTCCTCTCAAGTCGCGACCGGGCGTCCAGTTGATCACAAATTCTGGGATAGAGTTTGAGTATCAGCAGTATGATTCGCTCATCAACTCGATTCCCGGAAACGTAATCCACAAAAGCAACGGTCGGGCCAGTGTTGATTTGAGTGCAGCGTTGATGGCCGTGAAAGGCCCCACCTTCATCCTTCAACCTCAGATTGAACCCCAGAACTTCCGTGACACTGCGTTTAAGAACTTGGGTGTTTCGGATCAAAATAAAGTCCACATTCCTGAACTGGCAGGCTTGCGTCCGGATGTTCTTTACGTCAGCGATCCGGGTTCAGCACAATTTGAGATACTGCCTGACGGAACTCGGAAAAGAGTCGTGGAGAAGGATTCCAGACGGCCGATCAGCGTCATTGACCTGAAGAACATTACGGAAGCCAACGCGAGTTACTCTGCAGAAGTTTGTCTCTACGCGTTCTTCTTAGCAAACTGGCTTCAGGTGCAGGCCCCCAACATCTCGGCCGGCTTTTTTGTTTCAGACCAAGTGTATCTGTGGCGCCACCTCGAGATGCCCAGGTTTACGAAAGTCATGTCCACTGTGGCTGGCGGCGATCATGCAAAGCGGATGGCCGCGTTGCTGGAGGATCTTAAAGAAGGACTAGTTAACTACCTTGTGTTCATGCCGAGCGTGCGAAAGTTTTTCGTCGATGATGTACCACGAGTCGTCCAGAGATGCGTTCTTGGATTATCTCTATCATCACGATGGAGAGCCTTCGCACAAGTTCAATAAGATTGCTGCAAGGAGCATGACTGCCACCAAGCAGAGGACCGAGATCGCTCAGTATGCTAGCAAGTTTCAGTCGTGGGCCAAACGCCAGCAGAAGGAACGGAAGGAAAAGGGCGAACGAACTGACAAGGAGCATAGATCCGAGNNAGCCTGAAGACTGCGCATCGCCTTCTGTCGCCGGATAACCTCAAACATCTTGATCGAGCAGGAATCGCCGAGGTCGTCGGAGTACTGAATTGCATGAACGTAGATGCTCGAGTCCGTGAAAGGTTTCTGCGGTCTCCGAAGAATACGACCAAGAAGATACGAAAGGCCTGGAGTTTGCTTCTACACAACGATCTTGCCCTCCCGACAGACCAGATGACAGTATGTGCGCGCTCGTTATACGGGTTCAAAAAGTCGAGTGTACAGGAACTCCTCGGATGGTACCGACCAAAGCAGTTCCCGCTTCGAAATGTGAACGTGGACAGCGGCCTGAGGTTTCTTGGCTACGATGTCCCCCTAACCTGACGAGGCGGCGCGAATCGCATCGAGACTGTCTATAGTGGCTGAAGAGTAGCCGACTAACCGCTCGGTGTAGGGTGCTTAGCAAACATCTTCCATCCGGTACACTGTATGGCTTGTGAGTTTCACCGAGATACCGCCGTACCCGCTTTGCCCATACACGCAGCTATCAGAAACAGGGAACCTCGCATGACCCAGAAGAAAGTGATCGCCTTTTTTCCAGAGGCGGCTTATGGACCGGCGCTCAATTCCGTCGGCATCGCACAAGCCTGTAAGGCTCTCGGCCACGAACCCATTTTTCTTACGGCTCCGGACATGGCTGGTGTCTACAGTGGCTACGGATTCGCAGAGCACATCGTCAACATGGCCCCGCCCATGGCCGCCGAAGAGGTGGCGCAATACTGGCAAAACTTCATCAATGAGCACATCCCGAATTTTGACAAGAGTCCTTACACGCAGATCGACAACTACGTGCGCGATTGTTGGGACGCAATCGTCGACACCGCCGTGTGGGCCCAGAAAGATCTTCCCCAACTCCTTGCGCAAGTCAGCCCCGATCTGATCTGCGTCGATAACGTCATTCTGTTTCCCGCGGTAAAACAATTTGGGAAACCCTGGGTCCGAATCATATCCTGCAGTGAAAACGAAATTCCCGATCCGCAGATCCCCCCGCACCTCTCCGGCTGCGGTGAAAAAGACAAAGACTGTTTCCGCGCGTACGAAGATCATTTCCACGAAGTCATCCAACCGATCCATCATCGTTTCAACGAATTCTTGGCTGCTCATCGCGAAGCGCCGTATCCGCTCGGCCAGTTTTTTGAAGCCTCGCCCTATCTGAATCTGTTGCTCTATCCGGAGGCGGTGAAGTTTCACCGCAGCCAGCCGCTTGATCCCTCGCGCTTTCAGTACCTCGAAGGCTGCGTCCGTCAGGAGCAAGCCTACACGCTCCCCACTTTTTCCAAGAACGAGGACCAACCCGTCATTTACGTAAGTTTTGGATCACTTGGATGCGGCGACACCAAAACACTCCAGCGGTTGATCGACGCCCTTGGCCAACTGCCCGTTCGTGCCCTCGTCAACGTCGGTACGAATCTCGACGCCTACGCCTACGTCCCCGCCAACGTCATCCTCGACAAATGGTTTCCGCAGCCCTCGGTCATTCCGCAGGTAGCCGCTGTGATTCATCACGGCGGCAACAATACCTTCACCGAGTGCCTTTACTTCGGCAAACCTTCGATCATCATGCCGTATGTGTGGGACGGCCACGACAACGCTACGCGCGTTCACGAAACGGGTCATGGCATCAAGATGCGTCGGAACCAGTGGACGCTCGAAGAACTTGGCCGCAACCTACAGACCATTCTTTCGGATGCATCCATGAAGGAGTGTCTGGCGGCGACATCCGCCCAAATGCATAAACAAGCTGGGCCGTCAAAGGCCGCGCGGCTCCTCGATGATCTATTACGGAAGCATTCGGCATAGTTTTGTTGCAGTACTGTGGTGAACTCATGATCCTAACAAAAGGACGGCACTCCGTTTCTCGCATGAAAGTAAGGCTCAACTCCTCCGCGCCTCACATTCATCCTGCGTCCGAATGGCGAACCGTGGCAGCGAACGAGAACACTCTTGTTTTGTACAAGAGCCCCGATGGAGACGTCGAAGTCGGTATCCGCCGCTGGCAGCAGGGGGGCACCGACTTCTTCTGCGAGAACGACATGTTTTGTTACTTCCAGCACGGACGCGGCTTCTTTCGCCGTGAGACTGGCGAATCGATCGAAGTTACGCCCGGAACCGCGGTCCAGTTCAAAGAAGACTGGCGTGGTAGGCTCGAATCTTCCGAACCTCTCGACGCCAGTTATATGACGTGCGGCGGGGGCCCCGCCATCCACACTCCTGTCCTGCGCGATGTTCTCGCCGCCGCGCCTCTAAAGGACTGGGGCGCCATTCCCACAATGATCGAGGGAACTTCGTTTACCGCGGGAATCCTGTTNNCTGTTAAGCCGTGAGCTCAGCGGACGCGCCGAGTCCGGCATCTGGACCTGCACTCCCGGAATTTGGCAATGCGAAGTCACTTCGGACGAGTACTGCCATTTCCTCGACGGCTCTTGCACCTACACGCACGAAAGCGGTGAAAGCATCGACATCGAGCCCGACACGCTGGCGTTTTTCCCCCTTGGCTGGAAGGGGTCCTGCAATGTTCGCCGCACAATGCGCAAGGTCTATATGATCCGGTAAAGTGGCAAGGTCAGGAGTAGAACGAACTCATCCATGACGCACTTCGATCCATTTGCTGCACAAATTTTCGTTGGGAACGACTTCGCGCCTTCCCAGGGTAATGCGCGGAACATCATTAACCCCTCAACCTTGGAACCCTGCGGTCGCATCGCCGATGCTACTCCGGCAGAGATGAACCAGGCATTCGTCTGCGCTGAAGCTGCTCGTCCAGCTTGGGCACGGTTCGATGCAAAATCGCGCGCGCAATTCCTCCACGCCTTGGCGCAATCCATCGAAGGTGCGGATAAACACGACGTTGCGCGGCTGATGACCCTGGAAGTCGGCAAGCCCTACCCCGAAGCGGTCGGCGAGCTGGCCAACGTCGCTTCTGTTTTCCGCTACTATGCCGAAATCGCGCGCGATGACGCCGGTAAGGTTGCCGGACCGATTCAGACCGGCTCGTTCCAATACACGCGTTACTTCCCTTACGGAGTCAGCGTGCACATCGTTCCCTACAACTTTCCTATCCTTTTGATGGCGTGGACGCTTGCAGCCTCGCTGGCGGCGGGAAACGTAGCGATCGTGAAGCC
>PLBX01000063.1 GCA_003135495.1 Acidobacteriaceae bacterium
GGGACGCCCGTCGCTCCATTGTTCGCTTCTGAGTTCCAAATTGGGAAAATCGCGGTTCGGAAACCAAGGATTTTCGTTCCCCGGTCTTGATGATTTGCCGGCTTTTGATATTCTCAACTCGTTTCGGGAACCATCTGAACGGCGGGACGAACCCCGGACTTTCCCGCCCCTGCGACACCCCAGTCGCCCAGTTCCTGGCCGCTCTGTTCCCCCGAAACATAAGGAGCAACCATGACTTCCGCTCGAAAATTTTCCGTAATTTCAGGCAGTGAACGTCAGCCCGTCCGTGGTGCCCGCCTGATTCATAATTCGCATCCGGACCAAACCGTAGAGATCTCGATACGACTTCGCTCGAAGTCAGAGAGCACGCGCGAAGATCTCAACACCATGCTGCAACAGCCCGTGCTGAAGCACATGTCGCGTTCCCAATTTGAAAACGCTCATGGCGCCGATGCGGCTGATCTCAACAAAATTAAGAAGTTCGCCCAGGAATTTGGACTGAAGGTTCACGAAACCGGCACTGAGCTTGCCCGTCGAACTGTCGTACTTTCGGGGACGGTCAGCGACCTCCAAAAGGCTTTCGGGGTGGAGCTGAAGGAATACAGTCATCCGAAGGGTAACTTCCGTGGCCGCGTGGGCGCGATCAGCGTGCCCACTGAGTATGCGGACATCATCACCGGAGTGTTTGGATTGGACAACCGTCCTCAGGCGGAGCCCCACTTCAGGCGCCTGCCGCAGACCCCTGGAATAAAAGCTCACACCGCCTCCGCGTCGCACGACCCGAATGAGATTGCTCAAATCTATGACTATCCCAAGGGAGATGGAGCGGGACAATGCATCGGAATTATCGAATTAGGCGGAGGCTTTCGGCTTGATGATCTGAACAATTATTTCAAATCGCTCAATCTCAAAGTGCCTCAGGTCATCTCGGTTTCGGTGGACGGCGGCAGTAATAGTCCTACGACTCCAGACAGCGCTGATGGCGAAGTGATGCTCGATATCGAAGTTGCCGGGGCAATCGCTCCAGCGGCAAAGATTGTCGTTTATTTTGCTCCGAACACAGATCGTGGTTTTCTTGACGCCATTACCACCGCCGCACACGACAGTGCCAATCAACCCTCGGTGATTTCCATCAGTTGGGGATCGTCAGAATCGCAGTGGACCGCGCAAGCGCTCACGAACTTCGACGAGGCCTTCCAAGCGGCGGGCGCGATGGGAGTGACCGTCTGCGTGGCGTCCGGTGACAACGGTTCGTCGGACGGGGTGAACGACGGCAACAACCATGTGGACTTCCCGGCATCCAGTACTCATGCACTGGGCTGCGGCGGAACCACGCTGCAGGCTTCCGGCGAACGGATTGTGAAAGAGGTGGTATGGAACGATCAGCCTACCGGTGGAGCAACCGGAGGCGGAGTAAGTAACACTTTCCGTCTTCCGGCATGGCAGGAGGACATCGGCGTTCCAGTGCCATCGGGTCAGACAGGTGGACGGGGCGTTCCCGACGTGTCGGGCGATGCCGATCCAAATACCGGCTACAACGTGCTGGTTGACGGCGAGAATGCCGTCTTTGGCGGTACTAGCGCGGTGGCACCGCTCTGGGCGTCTCTGGTCGCGCTGATCAATCAGCAGACGGGAAGAGCGATGGGCTATATCAATCCTCTTATCTACGGTCAAGCGGTTGAGGCCTCCGGCTTTCACGATGTCACGGAGGGCGACAACGGCGCTTTCGCCGCAGCTAAGGGATGGGATCCATGCACTGGGCTGGGCAGCCCCGACGGACTCAATTTGGTGGCGGCGCTCGCCGGAACAAAGACGATGCATGCATCGGGTTCGGAGCGCTCGAACTCAGAGCGATCGGGCAAATCGAGAGAATCAGCGGCTTGACATATTCCAGGGCGGACGCGGTTGCGCTCCGCCCTGTTTTTCTTGACACAGTTTTACATCGACGTAACTAGCCAGTTTTCAATACGTTGTAGCTCTTCCCTCCATCCCGGGCGACTCTTCGCCCAAGGCCCTGCAACCCGCGGCAGCCCTTGTCCTATCTAACTCGTTAGTGTTAGGTCCATGCGCTGGCAGACGCCCTCCGTCCAGGTAAACCGCGATCGCAATAATTAACGTTGGAATCAATCAAGTTGGTTTCAATCGTTTCAATCTTCAATCGTTTCAATCAAGGAGCCTTTAGTGAGTGCTTTTCGATTACATGCAATAAACCGTTTTCTACGCCGAGAGCATTGGGGCTTTCCTGGCTTGATGATTTTGGCGAGCGCGGTTCTCTTAAGCCTGCCGGCTTTTGCTGGACTTGGGGATGACGCGAGTTCAGTACAGGCGGACCAAGCGCACATGCAGGGGGCGCTGCGGTCTACGCAAACGGCGGCCTACACGGTCCATGAGATCACAGCTCCGACCGGGACCATTGTGCGGGAGTATGTGTCTGCCGCTGGAAAGGTGTTTGGCGTGGCATGGCAAGGCCCGTGGCGTCCAGACATGCGGCAGATCTTATCCAACTATTTCGAGAACTATCGGCAAGCTTCCCAAGCGCAAGTGAATTCTCACGCTGGTCGAAGGCCGCTGGTGATTCAACAACCTGAACTCGTCCTGGAATCGGGCGGACATATGCGGTCATTCATGGGCAGGGCATATATTCCGGCATTGCTTCCGGCGGGCGTTAGCGCGGAGACAATTCAATGATGGAGACCGGGGTGAAGATGGAGACACAGCGCGAAATGAAGGGAGCAAGCCAAGTTCTGGCAGTCATCACGAGCCTTGGATTGGCATTCGCCATTGGGTGTGGAGGAAGTAGTGCTTCCCACACAAACACTGTGGTCACTACCGGCGCCAACGTTCAGCCGATTACCGTAAATGCCGGACCGGCTGGAAACTATTCCAATGGTGCATTTACCAGCGTGACCGTTTGCGCTCCCGGCACAACGACCTGCCAGACGATCGATGGAGTGCTAGTGGACACAGGGTCTTCTGGACTGCGACTTTTGTCGTCGGCTTTAACTGGTGTGACGTTGACCCAGCAAAAGTCCGTGAACGGCAACCCTGTGGTTGAGTGCCTACCCTTTGTCAGTGGATACACTTGGGGCCCGGTTCAGACTGGCGACGTCCAGATGGCAGGAGAGAAGGCCAGTTCCGTGCCGATCCAGGTGATAAGCGCTACGGATTACACGGTTCCGACCGCCTGCTCGAATCAAGGAACCGCGGAAGAAACTCTCGCCGATCTTGGGGCCAACGGCATTCTCGGCGTTGGGCT